>CAISTY010000056.1 GCA_903888515.1 Akkermansiaceae bacterium
ACAAGGCCATCGGCACCCTCCTCGCCGAATTAAATCAACTCGATTTCCTCCACCCCGAAACCCATGCGCGCATGATTTACGAACTCGCCTGAAACGCCAAAAAGTGCCAAATCATTTTCCGCCGAGGTCAGGAAGTGTGAGCATGGGTCATTGGGCCGGATTTTGAGTTGCAAGTCATTGGATTCAAGTGTTTAACGAAACGAATAAATTAGATGGATGTTAGGCGGAAATGAGGGAAATGAGGGCGTTCGGCGGGCGGGATGAGGGGATTTTCCGGAAAATCGGGCGGATGGGATAGACGGATTGGGGATGTTGATAGAGGTGTGGCGGAGGGACGGTATTGGTCACGGAAGAAGAGTAACCGCCAAGGCACCAAGGTCGCCAAGGAAGCGGAGGGAAGAGAAGATTTTGATTTTGGATTGGAGCCCAGGCATTCCTGCGTGGGTGTTTTCTCTTGGAAGAGCAGAGTTTGATTTATGATTTTTGATTTATGATTTTTGATATTTGATTGAAGAGAAGAGTGTTAGGCAGGATGCCAAACACTGCCGGCGGGACGCCGACGCTCCCCTTGGCGGCAGAAGCGTGGCGGGACGCCCCGCACACGGTGTGGAGCAGGATGCTCCAGCCACGAGCCGCTCAAGCCGGGGCCCGTGCGGGGCCATGAAGAACGGGAAGACGTCCCTGCTCCTTGAATTTGGCCGAGTCCGTGACTTTCTTCATCTTCACCTCTGACCTCTGACCTCTGACCTCTGACCCCTGACCTCTGATCTCTGGCATCACCACAGCGTGGCATGGCGGAACTGTTGGAGGCGGTGTGAGAATTCGGTGACCTCTAAGGATTCGAGGCGGCGGGTGGAGAATGCCTCACAGGTGAAAGAAGCGAGAATGGACCCCTGAATCACAGCCTGACGCAGGACGGACGCGGTGTAAGGCGGCGGGCCCTGGACCGCGAGGTAGCCAGCCATGGCGCCTAGGAAAGTATCGCCGGCACCGGTGGGATCGGCCACCGATTCCAATGGCCAGGCACTGCAGCGGAAGAACCCGGGCGCGGGCTCGCTGGCGCTCGCGATTGAGGATTGGAGAGCGGAAGAGATTGAGGATTGAGGATTGAGGATTGAGGATTGGAGAGCCGAAGAGATTGGAGATTGTGGATCGTGGATCGTGGATGGAAGAGAGGAAGAGATTGAGGATTGAGGATTGAGGATTGAGGATGGAAGAGCGGAAGAATCCTCGATCCTCGATCCTCGATCCTCGATCTGCGATCCGCGATCATTCTGGATCGAAGATCGTGGATCGTGGATTACGGATGAGGAAGAGAAGAGCATGGCACCGAACTCGCCGAGTTTGATGACGACGTGGCGCGGGCCTTTTTCCAACAGAATGCGGCCGGCCCGCACAAGGTTGGAAGTGCCGGCAAGCGCGCGGGCCTCGCCTTCGTTGAGCACGAAAAGATCGAGGTGCGGCAACACCTCTTGCAAGCGCTCGTTGGCAATCTCTATCCACAGATCCATGGTATCGGCAATGACGAAACGGGGAGGTGATTCAGCATCCACTATGGGTCCTATGGGTCCTATGGGTCCTATGGGTTCTATGAGTTCTATCCCACACTGGGCGAGCATTTCGAGCTGGTTGTCCGGAGACATGTTGGCCAACACGACGATGGTCGCGGACGCCGCCGCCGCAGGCACTTTGACCTGCCAGTTTTCCAGCACGTTGAGGCCGACATGGCGGGTCGTGCGCTCGTTCATGTTGGCGTGGTATTCGCCCGACCAAGTGAACGATTCGTTGTCCGATCGCTCGACCCCGGCGAGCGAAATACCGTGGTTTTCCAACATGTCGAGGTGCTCTTGCGGAAAATCGCGGCCGATGATGCCAACCAACCCGACCGACCGGCAGAAAAACGACGCTGCCAGCGCAGCGTAAGCCGCGGAGCCGCCTAACAGTCCGGCGGCCTCGGCATCGGGGGTTTTCACGTGGTCGATGGCAATGGTGCCGCCAATCACGACGGTCACGGGCGGATGGGGCGTGGCGGCAAGCGGCTGGGACATGTCGGTGAGCGGCGGTGGGCGGTGGTGGGCGGTGGTGGGCGGTGGAAAAGTGGACGGATTTCCGGCATGAGACGACCGTGCCTGTCAAGCAAAAGCGCTTCATGGGCCAGGCGGACAGGGATGTCCGCGCTCCTGGGAAGCCGGGGCTCCGCAACGCCTATCCTCAAGGGTCAGCGATGCCCAGGTCATGGCAGATTTTTTTGGCCAGAAGATCGTGGATTTCCTGATGTCGGGGCACTGCGGATCGCTTGTTAGACCGACGGTTCCGCCACCACGAGTGGTTGCCACCTTCGCGCACCAACTCGCAATCCATGGCCGTCAAATGCCGCAAGAGGGCCCGTCGCTTCATACGCTCACGGGTTCTTCGGTGAAGTTGTCACGTGCGGCGGCCCGCGCGTCCGCACGGTTGAACTCCAGCGCTTCCCTCAGCATCTCCCGCAGCGACAACAACAACGCCTCCTTCGTGTGTTCCTGCGCATTGACACCAGGAACTTCCTCGATCCAGCCGAGCCACCAACCACTGTCCTGTTTGGTGATTGCCGTATAGGTCGCCGCAGGGGTCGCATTCGTCATGGGACAATCCTAGCCGCCCATGAGCGCCGCGCAAGCCTTGAAAAGACGGGTATTGGTCAGAGGTCAGAGGTCAGAGGTCGGAGACCAGAACGCGGCGTGAGCATTAGCGAACTCGGGAAAAATCGGTGCAGCCGTGACTGGCATGGCCGCAGGCAAACCAGAGACCAGAGGGACGAGCCTTCTTCGGCGCGAAGGCCGGAGACGTCCATGCTCCTTAAACTGATCCCTGATTATGCAGCCGGGATCTTCCGGACTTTCTTTGACGACGCATGCTCCCCCATGGTCTGCGGCCTCATCGAGGCCGCGCCACCCTTGGCAGACGTTCCTTAGGTCTTGCGGGCAGAATGTCCGTGGTCCATGGTTCCGCCATGCATTCGTCGTCGCTCGCCAAATACCGCGCGTTTCCAGCCGTCGCCCTGCCCGACCGCTCGTGGCCGGACAGGACGCTCGACCACGCGCCGGTGTGGTGCTCGGTCGATCTGCGCGACGGCAACCAGGCGCTGCCGCAGCCGATGTCGATCGAAGAGAAACTGGAGTTTTTCGATTTGTTAGTGAGGGTGGGCTTCAAGCAGATCGAGGTGGGTTTTCCGTCGGCGGCGGACACCGAGTTTCATTTCCTGCGGCGCTTGATCGAGGAAATCCGGATTCCCGCGGATGTGACGGTGCAGGTGTTGGTGCAAACGCGCGAGCACCTGATCCGCCGGACATTCGAGGCGATCCGCGGGGCGCGCCGTGCGATCGTGCATATCTATAACTCGACCTCGCCGCTGCAACGTCGGATCACGTTTGCGGGGGCCACGCGCGAATCCATCCGCGACATCGCAGTGGAAGGAGCCAAACTGGTCAAGGAATTGGCTGCATGTGTACCGGAAACCGAGGTGTTGCTCCAGTATTCGCCTGAATCGTTTTCCGACACCGAGCTGGATTTCGCCCTCGAGTGCTGCCACGCGGTGATGGACGTCTGGCAGCCAACGCCGGCGAAAAAAATCATCCTCAACCTGCCCGCCACCGTCGAGTGGACGACCCCGAACGTCCATGCCGACCAAATCGAGTGGATGTGCCGGCACTTGCAAAACCGTGAGTCGGTCATCGTTTCGCTGCACACCCACAACGACCGCGGCACCGGAGTGGCGGCCACCGAGCTCGGCCTGTTAGCCGGCGCGGACCGCGTCGAAGGCACGCTCTTCGGCAATGGCGAACGCACCGGCAACCTCGACATCGTCACCGCCGCCCTCAACCTCAACAGCCACGGCATCCCGAGCGGCCTGGATTTTTCCGACCTGCAAGCAATTCGCACGGTGTATGAACGGGTCACCCGCCTCAATGTGCCCGAACGCCAGCCCTACGCCGGCGAACTCGTGTTCACCGCCTTCTCGGGGTCCCATCAGGATGCTATCAAAAAAGGTTTCGACCGCCGCGCCCAGGAATCCGCCCGCAACCCGAACGCCCCGTGGTGCGTCCCCTATCTAACCATCGATCCGCAGGACATCGGCCGCTCGTATGAGGCGATCATCCGCATCAATTCCCAATCGGGCAAAGGCGGCGTGGCCTGGGTGTTAGACCGCGAGCACGGCTTCGACATGCCGAAAACCATGCACCCGCAGGTCGGCAAACGCATCTACGACCTGGCCGATGCGCTCGGCCGCGAACTCACCGCTGATGAAATCCGCGACGCGTTCTTCCGGGAATTCGTCAACTTGGCCAGTCCGCTGGATGTGATCGATTACGAACTGATCCACCAGGTGGGTGAGCGCGGGCGGGTGCAATGCGAGGCGAGCATCCTCAACCATGGCGCACAGCAACACATCGAGGGATCCGGCAATGGCCCGATCAACGCCTTCGTGCATGCCATGGAAAACACCGGCCTGAAAGACTTCAAGGTCACCGACTACCGGTCGCACGCGGTGCGCGGCGGATCGGATGCGAGCGCGGCGTCCTACGTCCAGCTCCAGCATGACGACGGCCGACTGTTATGGGGCGCGGGCGTCGATCCATCGATCGAAATGGCCGGCCTCAAGGCGCTCGTCACCGCATGGAATCTGTTACATTCTTAACACGCCTTAACCAATCGGGAAAATATATTTTCCCGCCCCTGTAGATTGGTCTAACTCCTAGTTACACGGGGCTTGCAGGCGCTGACGGTCGATAAGGATGATGCTTGGTGCGCACATCCGCGTCGAAATATCTTGCCAAGCTTGGACAATATCCTTAAACACTTGGAATCCTGATAGGCGATAGGTGTATCCGTTAGTGGATCATGCTCTCGCAAGGCCAGCATCCAATGCCATCCCCCAATTCCACACCCCCCAATTCCCAGCACATGAAATCCCCGCGCAACCACCCGCGCCGGTTAACCGCCCTCGGTTTTTCGGTACTCACAACGGCCATTTGCAGCCCTGCGTTGCATGCCGCCGTAACTCTCAATGGGACCGATGCCTTCGTGGTGTCGGGCACTCCGACGGGTGACCTCACGATTGCCGGCGATCTGAGCGTCGTGAAAAGCATCGACTTCGGCGTCACGTCAGCGACCCCGGCGCTCGCGGCGGTGCAACTCAACTACTTCGGCGGCCCCGTGAATGCCGCGATGACCGACCTCACCGCCGCTCTCGGCACCCTCCGCTGGCGCGACAACCTGGTGGCCACGGCACGCGATAAAATGGCGCTCGATGGCGGCAACCTCCTCACCCTCTACAAGTCCGACGGCACGGGCGTCGGCATCCTGCTCAATCCGAACACCGGCCAGCTCGATCTATCAGGGACAGGTAGCGGCATTTATGCGGGCGGCACCCCGGTATTCAGCATCGGGCCCACGGGCAATCTGCTATTTGGCAACCGGCCGATCAACCTCACCGCAACCACGCCAGCCAGTTCCTCCACCACCGGTGCCTTGACCGTTGCCGGTGGCCTCGGGGTGGCGATGGATGCCTACATTAACGGGCTGCGGGTGGGCAAGGGCGGCGGCAACGTGGTCAGCAACACGGCTTATGGCGTGAATGCGCTGCAAGCCAACACCACCGGAGCCCACAACACCGCGACGGGTTTTGAGGCGCTCGGATATAACACCACGGGATATTACAACACTGCCGCAGGATACCATGCGCTGCGGGCCAACACCACCGGATACTCCAACACCGCTGCCGGATCTTTTGCGCTGCTGTCCAACACCACCGGCGGCAACAACACCGCTGCCGGTGCTTACGCGCTATTTTCCAATACCACCGGATTCTCCAATACCGCCACCGGATATTATGCGCTCTATGCCAACACGACCGGTAACGCCAACACGGCCTCAGGCTATCAAACGCTCTATGCCAACATCTCGGGATACGCCAACACCGCATCCGGGATCTATGCGCTGCGAGCCAACACCACGGGCGCCAACAACGCGGCCTACAGCTACGGATCTCTGCGGTCCAACACCACCGGATCATTCAACACCGCCACAGGCAATCAATCGCTTTATTACAACACGACGGGCGGGTCCAACGTGGCCATCGGATCCAGCGCGGGGAATTATCAAGCCAATGGCAGCTCCTTCTTGGCCGTAACAAACAACAGCATTTACATCGGCGCGAATGCCCGCGGGTTTTCCAACCTGGACCAGAATTCCATTGTCATCGGCGCAGCCGCCGTGGGTGAGGGCGCGAACACCACCGTCATCGGCAATAGCAGCACCCTCAAGACCCACCTTTACGGCACGGTCAATGCCAGCGCATTCACCATCAACAATAACCCTGTCATGACTCGCTCCCATGGATCTAACAGCGTGCTTTCCAACGGTGCCATCATGGCGCTTGGCAATTATACGAGCGCCACCCAACAGGACGCCGTTGCCATCGGTGCCGGTGCGCAGGCATTGGGCTGGGGTTCGCTCGCGCTCGGCAGAAACTCGTATTGTGATGCCTCGGCATATGATTGCCTGGCAATGACGGGCGGCCGGGCCACCAAAGGTTATGCCATGGCGGCCGGATACGGCGAGGCCAACGGGGAATTCAGCATGGGCTTTGGCACAGGCGTCGCGGATGGGGTATCTTCCATTGCGCTCGGTGGCTATGACTGGCAATACGACAACTGGCCGGCCAATCACAGCACCGGCGATAATTCCGTGACCCTCGGCGGTGTGGGAAATCAAGCATTGGGTTTTTCCAGCATTGCCGCGGGATTCTGGACCACGGCGCCGAGCGCGCATGCAGTGGCACTGGGATCCCTCAATCTCGCGTTGGGATCGGATCCTAACGAATGGGTGGAAAACGACCCGCTTTTCGAATTGGGCAATGGCTATGCTCCCCGCAACTGGACAGAACCGGATGCCAGCGCCCGCTCCAACGCCGTTACCATCCTCAAGAACGGCCAAACCACGCTGACTAACAAGCATTGGAAGGCACATGCAAGCACACCGCTCGCGGATCCCGCCGCTGGCACCGCCAGCGGTGGCGAAGCGTTGGTCGTGGAAGGGCATACCCGGCTCAAGGGCAAGGTCATCATCGAACAAGCACAAGGTGACATCTCCATGGGAATCTATGGCCCATAATCCTATAGCGTCGGTCTAACGACGTTCTGCGTCCGTCGCTCTGATCCATAACGCGCCGTCCCCACCACCCACTCCATTTCCCCCCATGCATCCATCTCCCCCCATGCGCCATTTTCCCCCCACGCGTCCCCTCCCCCGCATCGCCGCCGGTGCCTTCTTTGTGCTTCTGCTGGCGGTGCGGGGGAATCCTCCCGAATGGTGGCAGGAGGGCAATATTCCCGTCATCGATCCCACCGCCGGATCTAACAACCAAGGCCCCGCCAATATCGGCCAGGCCAAATGGATGGCCATGCGCGCCTTGGAAACCCTCACTACGCTGGATTCCGCTCTCGCCGCCGGAATCCGTGACAAGTTGACCCTCCCCCAACCGAAGCCGGCCGCTCCGGAGCAATTCGACCCTGCGATTCTCGACTTCACTATTCCCCCGACGCTGCCGGCCGACTGGCAGGATCGCCAGCGAGCCCCTCTCCTGATAGGTCAGTTGAAAGCCATCGCCGCACCGTTCTATGACCGGTTGCACGCGGCGGTTCCGGATTGGTTAGACCATGAAAGCGCCGATCCCGCGACCCAAGGGCAACTCCAGCTCAACGGCACCAGAGACCCGAATGATCCCGCCCATTTCTATCCGTGGTCTGCGGATCCCGGCGACGACCACAACCATGCCCCCGCCACCATCGGCCAACTCAAGGCGGTCTTCTCGCTGCGCTTTGAAACCATCGATGCCGACCGGGATGGCCTGAGTGATTTATGGGAAATGCGCAACTTTTCCAATCTCGATCAAACGGGCGTCGGGGATCCGGATCATGACAGCCTCACCAATCTGCAGGAACAGGTTATGGGATCCAACCCGACTGCCGTAGGGATCGATGCCGATACCGACGGCCTGCCGGATGACTGGGAACTCGCCAATGCGGGAACATGCGCCGTTTACCCGCCGCTGCTCAACGCCACGCTGTATCGCAACCAATCCACCGAAGCTCCAGCCTTCCTCAGCAACGACACCGCCGCGCCGATCAACTATACAATCGCCTTGAGCGACAACATGCGACCCGGATACTCATTCCTTGACTCGGTCACGGGTGACGTGCCTTTCGTCTGGGAGGAAATCCGCTGGACCGGCACTCGCCTTGCCGCAATCTCAAATGCGGATGACTTGTCCCAGGCGGTGGTTATCGCCGGATTCACGTTTCCATTCCGCGGGTCGGACTTCAGTCAAGTGTATGTGAGTTCCAACGGATTGCTGACCTTCGGGGAGAGCTGCACGGCCTATAACAATACCACACTCCCAAGCACCTCTCCCATGCCGTCCCTCATCGCTGCGCTGTGGGATGATTTGGACACCCGCACCACGGGCGATATCTACTATATGGAGAAATCCGACCGGCTGATCGTCCAATACCAGGATGTCGGCAAACACGGGGACACCGGAACTTACACCTTCCAAGTGGTGCTCTTTGCCAACGGCCTCATCCAACTGCGCTACCACACACTCACCGGCAGCACCACTTCCTGCACCGTCGGAATTCAGGATGCATCGCGAATCCTCGCGCTGCAGATGGTTTGCAATGCCGCCTATCTCACCGATCAGATGGCCATCGAAATCCGGCACGAATCTGCGTTCTTCAGTGCCACACCCTTGACCGGAACACTCGCCCCACATTCCGTCGCCATGATTACAGGTGTGTTCCAATCCCGCATGCTCCTTCCGGCCACCTATGATGCGACCCTGTCCATTGCCCATGACGGCGGCGGGTACACCCCGCCACCAATCAACGCCCGGCTCCGCGTACTCGACCATCCCACCACGGTGGCACTTGTGAAGCCGTTGGCAGACGGCACCATGCTGCAATGGAATTACCTTGAACTCCTTGCAATCGCAGAAGATGCCGATCGCTTGGAGAGGGTGGAATTCTACGACGACACACTCCTGTTAGGTTACTCCATCGGCCCGTATTTCTCCTTCCTTATCTGGGAACCGGCCCCCGGACCGCACTCTTTCGTGGCACGCGCGTTCGACGTGTTTGGCACGACTACCGACTCCGTGCCAATTACCTTCACCATCCTCATGGATACGGATCAGGACGGCATGCCCGACGATTGGGAATCGGCGCACGCCCTCAACCCCAACGACCCCGCCGACGCCTCCCAGGATCCGGACCACGACGACTATACCAATCAACAGGAATACCTGCACTCCACCAACCCCTATGTGGTCGAGGATACCGACGGCGACAGCATGCCCGACGGCTGGGAGATCCACCACGGCCTGGACCCGTCACTTGACGACCGCCACCTCGATCTCGACGGCGACACCCTCACCAACCTGCAGGAATATCAGCTTGGCACCGATCCCAACGACCCGGACAGCGATGCGGATGCGCTACCCGATGCCTGGGAGGTCATGTATTACCTCAACCCCAACAGTGCCGCTGGCGAGGATGGAAATGCCGGCGACCCGGACGCGGACGGGGTCACGAATTTCGTGGAATGGCAATATGGCAGCAACCCGCGCAACCCGGACACCGATGGTGACGGAACCAATGATGGCGACGAAATCAATCAAGGTTCCAACCCCAACGACGCCGCTGACAAAGGCGTTCCACCACCCGCCGATGAAATGGAGTCGGTCATGTTCCGGGTTGGCGACCCCAGCGAAAGCCGATCCGAGACATGGAATATGCGCATCACCGGCCTAGGCCCGCAGGATCGCAGAACGATCAGCGTGGCCAGCCCGTCCTACGGTGAAATGGGGCAATTGTCCCTGCAACTGCGCCGCAACAACCGCTACGAGATCACTCTCGAACACCTGCGCACGGAGCCCTGGAAACTGAAAGCATACGGCAGCCCAGACTATGATTGGGAAGCACAAATCGACGGCCTGCCAACAACCCATGTGCTGCAAAACGCCGCCACCCAAACCACCGCAAACACCTGCTTCGTGCTCAAAAACCACTGGCTCGTCGATAACAAGGACGGCTTGCTCGGAGTGGTGAATCAATCATTTCACGCAACCAACTTCACCCCAGGCAAAAAAGCCCTCCTCCAACCCATCTCCATCGCCGTCGACGCCAACCGCGACGGCAATATCACCTTCGACGAAAAAGATGATACTTCTGTAGAAAAACCCTATCGGTTCTGGATCAATAACGATGATGATCCAAATACTCTTGGAGATGACGTTGAAAAAGCGATGAAAATAAATGAATTGTCACCCCCTGGATCAGAAGATTGGCGCTCGGATCCTACCCTGGGACGCATCGATGGAGTCCGCGATCTGGAGGACTTCATCCGCCTTCATTTCACTCTTCCGAGCGACATCATTCAACAGGCGAAAACAGGAACAGCCAAGATTGGCTTCAAGTGGACAAACGGTAGTGGTACCAGAATCCGTCTTTACAAAGCCGCGGGCGATTCTGGAGATCGCACATATCTGTTCTACAAGTTTGAAGCCAATAACCAAGTCGATGCGGTGCACCAAGTGGCAGTGCTCGACATCAATGGCAGCGAGACGGTTTATCTTCCAAGCTCCTATCTGCAAGGGGTGTCGACCGGCGCAACCAAACTCTATTTCCTTATCGAAGGTTGCACTAAGGGAACCGCCAAGCTGACGCCAGTCACACAGTGCGGTTCATCACCAGAAGTCGAAGGCATTGGAGTCTGGATAAAGTTGATGGACGTGCAGGAAATGTTTGAGCGTGGAAAGGTGGCCGCACCTATGTCTGAACCAGGCGA
This sequence comes from Akkermansiaceae bacterium, assembly GCA_903888515.1. Lineage (GTDB taxonomy): Bacteria > Verrucomicrobiota > Verrucomicrobiia > Verrucomicrobiales > Akkermansiaceae > Luteolibacter. Next base: position 10,885 of record CAISTY010000056.1, read on the forward strand.
TGTTCCTGATCCCTGGGCAACCACCGAGCCATTAATCTTCAAGGCCTCTACTGATCCAAACGGCAATCCTTTCCAGCCTGACCCGGAGGAAACCAAGGAATACATCATTTTCGTTCATGGATGGAGAATATCCTACCATGAAGCCCAGACATGGGCCAACACCTCGTTCAAGCGTCTTTGGCACCTGGGTTACAAAGGCCGGTTCGCATTCTTTAGCTGGCCAACCTACAGCCCTGCCACAAGCGCTCTCAACGGCTACTTAACATATAACAGAAGTGAATACCGTTCCTGGTTGTCAGGCGTTGCGCTGAAGTCGTATGTTGCCTCATTGCCCAACGGCTATAACAAGAACATCATGGCACACAGCATGGGAAATGTGGTGGCTGGATCTGCGTTCCGACAAGGAATGGGAGGGATCGCCAATTACGCGATGCTCAATACAGCGATGGCTTCCCAGTCTTACGACCCAACCAGAGTGGATTATCCCAATCGGGTAACCCCGGACACTGATAGTGATGCGACAGTTCGCGACCGTTTTGGCTTATCAAGCAAGTTTAGTGGCATCACTGCCAGAATCACCAACTTCTATCTTGAGGATGACTTTGCAACAGGTTTGTGGAACTTGAATCACGAGTTCAACAAACCGCAATCCCAAGATAGTAAACTCTATGACTACGATCCTAATGGCTATACATTAAGTGACGGCTCTGTGTGTAAACTGGTCGAACGTGATTCGTTCCTGGCTCCCGTGTACACACCGCCAAAGCGGGGCATCTTCAAATTTGACGAAGCGCTGGCATTTGTCACGCAAACAAGGTCATTTCCCGCCGGAAGAACGCCGACAAACTTGAACATGCCAGATGCATTGAAGATTGATTTGGACCGATTCGACTTCGCAGACAACCCACGTGCCCTATTGGGCAGCGTGCATAGCGCCGAATGGATTTGGTCTTTCCAGAGAACTTACGGTGTCTGGAAAGCTTTACTATACGCATTCGATATCAATCCAACACCACCACCATGAAAAAGCTGAAGCTTATTACCTGTGTTATTGTTCTTCTCACCGCAATAGCAGTTCTTCTATTCTGGCAGTTACGCGGCGGCAATGATCTGCAGGGGTCAGGCAAACCGTCCCCCAAAGCGCCTCCATTTGTAGCTGCGACGCCACCAACTCGACCCACGCCAAATACGCCGGGTTCTCCACGACCGGATTCGATAGAGGCCCTCTTGAAGACACCGTTCCAGCTCTATGGGATTGTTCTGGACCAAGACGGCAAACCAGTGGTTGGGGTGAAAGTGGATGCGGCGGTGATGAATAACTTCGCTGAAGGGGGAACGCCGGTCTCTGCCACGTCTGATGCCGCCGGCAGGTTTTCCATTCAGTCTCAGGGCGCGAGCCTCCATGTGCACGTTTCCAAGTCCGGCTACTACCAAGTGGACCCCGGCGGAAGTCTCAAGCCGTCTTCACAGGGTTTTGATTTCGGGGTGGACCAGGGCAGAGGTGTTCATCGCTCCGACCCAGCGTCACCAGATGTCTTTCATCTTCGCAAAGCCGGAAATCCAGTGATGCTGGAACGGTTTGAAACGTCCTCGAAGGTGCCACGCGACGGCAGTCCGGTCGTTGTCCGCCTTTCCAAGACCAGCAATGTGACTTTGCGAGTCCGTTGCCGGACCATCGAGGACGGCAAGACGCCCACTGACCCGTACGATTGGAGATGCGAAGTGGATGTTGAAGGCGGTGGCATTCAGGACCGGACAGATGAAACCAACTTCTCTGCGCCAGAGGAGGGATATGCATCTTCGGCAGTCATCGACATGCCGAAATCGCTTGGTGTTAAAAAGTGGTTTAGTCGAGCGACCAGAAACTACTGGCTGCGCTTCCCTGACAATACATTCGGTAGGATCGAGTTTCAAATGATCGCGCGAGGTGACCACTTTGCGGAC
>CAISTY010000057.1 GCA_903888515.1 Akkermansiaceae bacterium
TCGTGGAGGATTCGCGGACATCCAGGTTCGGGGCGGACGATTCATGGAGTTCGCACTCCTCCTGCCGCCACGCCACCTTGACCCCGGCAAGACCGAGTAGCTCCGTCCATGCGGTTAGAAGTTCCCGTTCTTTCATAAGGGGTGCACTTTGAAGTGATCACAGGTGGCGCATTATGAAGTGACCCGTGACACAGCCGAAATAACGGGGTGATGTTCATGGGTTTTCCTCTTTCAATGATTGCTAGGAAATTGCTTTCCCGGTGAAGGCCGTTGAAAGAGCGGGTGGTCGGACCGGAGGGCGGGGAAATGGGGGTTGATATCTTCGGCGGCGGCGAAAATCAGCGAGGGGTTCAACAGAATGAGTGTTAGAAAAGCGTGTTGCATTGTTCCATCAGATTGGCAGGCGTTACTTCTTGGGGACATTCAGCGGTTCCGGCACAAAGCCGTCATTGCTTTTCTTGGGAACCTTCAGAGGTTCCGGGACGAATCCGTCATCCTTCTTCTTTTTCGGGACATTGAGAGGTTCCGGGACGAATCCGTCATCGGTGTTTCCGCCTTGCCGGATCGAACCATTCAGAAAGATTTCGCCTTGTGGAGAAGGCAGGATCATCTTGGCCAGAGAGCCGGTCACCACGATTTTGAAGGTGACCTTGTCTTTTCTGCCGTTGGAGCCCGAAAGGCTCCGGCCTTCCACCTGGCCGGTACCGGACCCTTGGGTGACCCATTCCATGGTCCCTTGCCCCTGGTAATCCGGCCCGTCCCCAGGCTTCACCAGCGGGTGCAAATCACCTTTGGGATGCGCCAGCGGATGCATATAAGGCAACAGCGTGAATTTCAGGTTCTTGCCGATGGTCGTTGAGGTTCCATCAACATTCGCATTCGCTTCCTTGATCTTCTGTGTGTCGTGGAACGAAAATGTCCCCGTGTAATCCCCCGTGATCTTGCCTGAAGGATTCGTGGCCCTCATGGTCGCCTTTTTCACCACCTTCACCGGGCCGAAGTGCATGGTGGTTGAATCGTTGATGATAATCACCCAGTTGGCCTCATTGTCGCCATCCTTGGGATTTTCCTTGGGCTTTTTCTTGGTTTTCCCCACCTCACCTGGCTTTACGGGTTCCTCTCCGCTGTCTTCGGTGACCGCCGCCTTGGCCTCATCTTTGGAGACTTCCGATGCCCCATCCTTGGGTGTTGCCGTCCCCTCATCCACGGGTGCGACATCGGGCACATCCTTGGCAGACCCCTTGGGCAAGACCACCGGACCGTCCTTGCCTGCATCCCGTTGTGCCGGCACGTCCGCTTCATTGCCTTTCTTCTTGGGTTTAGCTTTCTTGGGATTCGGCAAACTTGTAGGATCGGCAGTCGTTTCCGTATCACCGGCTGCGAGGCAACAGGTGGGAACGAGGGCAAGGGATATCAATCCCACGAGAAGTGATAGGTGTTTGGATGTCAGCATGGGAATGGCAGGGGTTTGCGGCCGGATTCATGGGGAAATTCCACAAACCCGAAAATACCTATCCGGCCCGCGTTGCCAAGAAGTTTTGTTGAGGAATGTCGTGTGGAAATACGGCTGCGGATTTGTTGGATCAGAGTGGAGGCTTCCGAGTCGTTGACATCTGCGGTTGGTTATTCATGTCCGAGCTAATAAAAGAACTCGGTGATTCCCATCCACACCCTCCCGCCAATCCACCATGGGACTGACGGGAGGGCTTGATAGGCATAGGCATTGCCACGGTCATCCCGTTATTCATGCTGCAATCGCCGGGACCGGAGCATTCCCACCTGCGGGGGCAGTAGTCTCCGGTTTCATTTCCGCGCCATCCTCAGCCTCCTCGGTGAAGCGGCAGGGCATGATGAGGCAGTAGTTGCCGGAGGCGGGATCGGTGGCGACGGCGGGAGTCATGCCGTCTACGAAGCGCAGGGTGGAGCCGATGACCAGGGCGTCCGCCAGATACCTCGGGCTGAAGGAAATCGCCGGCAGCCGGTCTTCCCCTGATGTGGTCACGGGTACCTGGATGGTGGACTTGGCCGTGTCGTAATCCCAGTGGGTCATCTGGCGATGGTGCCAACCAGTTCCCTTCGCATGCGCGAATGCACTGCCGAGGAGCTGGCCCAAGCCCAGGCGAGATTCAATGGCCTGAGTTACGAAAGCCAGCAGAAAGCCCGCAAGGATGTCTCCAATGCCAAGAGAAGTGCGGCGGCTCAGGCTGCGGCTGGTGCTTGCAGCTCATGCCCGATGGCGCGGGCCGCGGCACAGAATAATGCTGCGGCGGCGTATAAAGCCGCAGCGGATCAAAGCAGGGCTCTGCGGCAAAAACAGCAGACCTTGGCCAAGGAAGCGTTGGATTGGGCCGCCGGCCAGGTTAGTCCGGCATCCGCCGCCAAATAGTTGCTACTCGCAGCCTCCCGTGCCGGGAGGCGACTTGTTTTCTAATCGAAAAACTGCTTGCGATGCTCGATCCGTGGGCTCGCGGCCTGCGCACGGAACGCGGCCGTCCCGGCTGCGTCGGACGGCGCTCGTCCCGGGTGCCGGGCGGTGATCCGGGCCTCATCTCCATGGCGTATGCCTGACTAAAAAGGGCGGTAACTGTCCTCTGTCCTCCGACGGACAAGTCGGCACGGCCTTGTGATTGGGTTCAAAACTCACCCCAACAGCAAATTCCTGGCAATCATGTTGCTGCGGAATTCTGCGGGGGAGATGCCGACGGCGCGCTTGAAGAGCCGGCTGAAATACAACTGATCATCGTAGCAGAGACGGTTGGCGACGTCCTTGACCATCATGTTGGGCAGCGTCAACAAGGCGCGGGCATGCTGCATCTTTTGCCGGATGAACCAATCGCGCGGCGTCATGCCGGTCACCCGGTGAAACTGGCGGGTGAAATGGTGGCTGCCATAGCCGGCTTGGCGTGCAAACCGGGCCAGGTCGAACGGTTGATCGAGCGTTGTTGCGCATGTTTCTGCCAAACGCCGCGAAACAGCCCAATGCAATCTTGCTGTACCCGAAGCCGCTTTTGCCCATGAGTCCATGACCGAATCCCTCGAAAAATCCCGCAAAAACAATGAGTAACGACATTCGTGTCGTTACTTCGGCCACTGGAAACAAGTGGATGCGCCCGGCGGTCACGCCCTACCACCCCAACCACTCACCCCCAGCCGTTCGGGATGTTGGCGAGCGAGATCGCGGAAACAAAGCGCGACTTCGTGCCAATCCGTTTCGCCACATTGGTGAGAGTTTATCAGGCGTTCAGCCTCCGCAGCGTAGCCCGTGCTTCAGTCGCGAAATTCAGGAAGTCCGCCGAGAGCCGCGCATTCGCCGCGACTCTTTCCCAAAACACCGCCGCCCATTCCATGGCTTCCCGCCACTGAGCTTGTGCGGAGGGTAGGGGCGGGGCGGGTGAAAATGTCCGGTTGACGATTTCCCCCTGCAAGCCTGGTGCCCACAGCATTGGCAGCATGTCGTAGGCGAGAGCGACGTGAAATGGCAGCGTATCCTCCAGCCAGAATGAGAGATTGCCGAAGTGCATGTCGGTATTGCCGATGAGTTCGCCGAAGGCATGCAAGCGCCGGACTGTGGCGACGGCTTCGGCGTCGACCAGCCCTTCGTGTTGCAGTTCCAGCGCAGCCGTCGGCCAGTTCCGCCGTGCTCCGCTGCCAACTGCGGCGGCATGCAGCGATTCCAGCGAAACTACGCCCCGCCTCCCGCCCGCTCCCACCCGGTCGAAGCGTGGAACTTCCAAAAACCTCCGGCCTGCCGCATCAATGACGCGCGCTCCAGGCGTAGCCAGTCCGATTTCCGCCAGCACCTCGTGCGCGTGGAACTCGCACAGCAACAGATCCGCCCAGCGTTGCCCGGCGGCCTGATCCATGGGCGGAGAAAACTTCACCAGCACTGGATAGAAATTCCCAGGCCCGTCCCGCACGGTCGTCAGGAACTTCGGTTGCTCGCCGCCGGCGGAGGTGCCGGGCAGCGCACTCGCGGCAAGCCGGGCCATTTCCGGATAGCGGGTGGCACGCTCGTCCACGTCGATCCGATCTGCCGTTTCGGGAAAGACCGAGCGCGCGAGTGCCCGGCGCAAGCAATCGTCACCCACCACTTGCGAGCCGGGCAAATCCTCGCTCGCAGCCTGCAAATAGACCAAGGTGTCATCGTCGCTCCATCGTGTTGGATCTTCGGGGACCGGGAGCGAGCGGGAAATCTGCATGGCGATTGCCCGGCCGAGAAATCCTTGTGGCCGGACACTACTGAGAAAAAAGGGAAACCCTTCCCAAAGTCCCTCCCGGTCGGCAAATCGATCCGCCCACGCAGGTGGCGTTCCTGCCCACAGGATGCGCCAGCGCCGTTCATGAAGCGCCTCCAGTTCGGCCCAGAGCCGAGCTTGACCCGACTCGTCCACGGAATAGATCGGCCAGCGGCTCCCTGCATTTCCGACCGGACGTCTGAGGGCGTAACGGGTGCTGCGGGTCGCTCCCATCGTCACCAACTCATCGCCAAAATCCGCCAGCGCACGGACGATGGTCGTTCGATTCACCCGCAAAACCGCCGCAAGTTCTGTCGCCGAGACTGGCCCGCGCGCTCGAATGAGCGGAGCAAGGTTTTCACGGGTGATCTGTGTGGGGCGAGCCATTCCGAAGGTGATTATGCATCATAATATGAACGAATCAATAATTATTTACATATTTACCGTAAGCGAGTTACAAATTATTCTTTTTTTATTCTGCGGATTTAACGCATCATTTTTTGAAAATCGAACATGGTTCCGCCCGTCTCCGTTGGTACCAGGACTGCAACGAGGTACCTGCGAGGAGAAAAACCACACCCCGGTGTGCCAGCGTCTTGAGTCTTGTTGTCTTGGGTCTGAGGCGAAGCCTCGCTAGGAAAACAACGAATGGAGTTGTGCCGCGGTCGTGGTAGGATTGCGGGCGTGTCCACTCTCGCCCACCTCATCCGCCACACTCTGCGCTTTCCGTTCCAGAGCCTGCTGTCGCTGGTGCTGGCGGTGCTGTGCACCGGTCTGGTCCTGGTGCTGCCCGGGGTGACGATGCGTTTCATCGACGTGATCGTGCCGCAACAGCGCTTGGACCTGATCGTGCCGACCGCCCTGTTGGGCATCGGCGCCATCCTCGCCCGCCAACTGCTGTTCACCGTCCGCTCCTATTTCAACAACCGGCTCGAATTGAAACTGACCCACCAAATCCGGGTCGAAGTCTACGGCAAGCTGCAACGGCTGCCGGTAAAGTGGTTCGACTCGAATGCCTCCGGCGAGATCATGTCGCGGGTGGCCGACGATGTGCCGACGATGGAGCGGGTGATCGTTGAAGGTCTCGACCAAGCGCTGGCGGCATTGCTACAGTTCCTGATCGTGATCGGCTACATGCTCTGGCATTCGTGGCAACTCACGCTGGTCACTCTGGCCCCCTTGCCTTTGATCGGGATGATCACCTCGTGGTGGACGAAACGCGCCGAACCAAAATGGCGCGAGTCGTCGGAGGCATCCTCGGCACTCAATGCCCTGCTCCACGACAATCTCTCCGGAATTCGCCAGATCAAGGCTTACACGGTCGAACCCGAGGCGCTCGACAAGTTCCACAAGGCATCCCGTAAGGTCGGCGAAAAACACATGGTCGTGATGAACGGCCAAGCCATCGTGTGGCCGGCGGTTTCGTGCATCGCCGAATCGGGAATCATCCTGATGATCGCCGTCGGAACCTGGTGGACACTCCAGGGGAAACTCTCGACCGGCGTGCCGATCGCGTTCTTGGTCGCCTGGGGATTCCTGTTCGACCCGATCTCGCGCATCAACCCGCTGGCCCAAACCTTCACCCGCGGGGTGGTGGCGGCCAAACGCGTGTTTGCGATTCTCGACACGCCGGATGAAATCAACCTGACGGAAGGCACCCGGCCGGCGGCATTTGTCGGCGAGGTGGGGTTTCGCGACGTGAGTTTCGCCTACGCCGATGCGCCGACCCTGACACGGGTGAACCTGCATGCGGCGCCGGGCGAAACGGTGGCCTTGGTCGGGCCCACCGGGGCCGGCAAATCGACCGTGCTCAACCTGCTCAGCCGTTTCCACGAGGCCGACAGCGGGGAAATCCTGCTCGACGGCCACCCTATCAACGGCTTGTCGAAGGAATGGTTGCGCGATCACACCGGCTACGTGACGCAGGAGAGTTTTCTCTTCAACACGACGATCCGCGAAAACCTGCAACTCGCCAAGGCGAATGCCACCGACGACGAGATTTGGGCCGTGCTGGAAGCGGCGAATGCCGCCGCCTTCGTGCGCGAATTGCCGGAGGGGCTGGACGCCGTGGCCGGCGAGCGTGGCGGACGCTTTTCCGGCGGCGAAAAGCAACGGCTCTCGATCGCCCGGGCCCTGCTCAAGAACCCGCCGTTGTTGCTGTTAGACGAAGCCACATCGGCGCTCGACAACGAGACCGAGCGACTGATCCAGGGAGCGCTCGACACCCTGCGCACCAACCGCACTTGTTTCGTAATCGCCCACCGGCTGTCCACGGTGCGCAACGCCCACCGGATTTATGTCCTCGACGAGGGGGCGGTGGTCGAGTCCGGCAGCCACGGGGAGTTGGTGGAGTTGGGCGGGCTGTACGCGAGGCTGTGGGGCGGGAGGGAAACTTGATCGGGGCGGGGATCTTGAATCTGGATCTTATAAGGCAGCAGTCGTAAGGAAAGCGGATCGGATTGTTCCCATGGAATGATTTGGCTGGCCGTCAGGATGTCCCAGCAGGCGGCGTTGCTGCCACAGTTCCTGCGGGCGGAAGATACCCGCCGGCGTGATGATGCCGGTGATGAGATCCGGCGGCGTCACGTCGAAACCCGGGTTGTAGGCACTGCTGGACGGGTTGGCCACGCGCACATATTCGCGGCGGCCGGACTTGCTGCGCCCCCACGCGCCTAACACCTCGGAGTCCGCCCGTTCCTCGATCGGAATTTCCTCGCCGCCACGCAGGTTCCAGTCGAGCGTGGAGAGCGGGATCGCGACGTAAAACGGCACACCATGGCGGTTGGCCAGCACCGCCTTGGTATAGGTGCCGATCTTGTTAGCCACCTCGCCGGTGCGGCCCAGCGTGCGGTCACTGCCGACGATCACCAAATCGATGCCACCACGGGCAAATAACAGACCCGCCGCGTTGTCGGCGATCACTTGATGGGAGATTCCCTGTTGTGCCAACTCCCAGGCGGTTAGAGTCGCGCCCTGCGAGCGGGGCCGGGTTTCATCGCAATAGACATGGAACGCCCGCCCTTGCTGGTGGGCGGCATATAGCGGCGCGGTGGCGCTGCCGATATCCACAAAGGCCAGCCATCCGGCATTGCAATGCGTTAGAACACGCAGGCCCTCGCGAATCAACGGCATGCCCGCCTCGCCGATCGCCCGGCACTGCGCCACGTCGTCATCCGCGAATTCCATTGCGGCTGTTAGAGCCAGCGCCTGTTGCGCGGCGACCGTTGTCCCGGCCTGCATGGCGTACCGCACGCCGAGCATGGCATTGAGCGGATCAACCGCCGTCGGGCGCGCGTCACGCAGGGTCTCAAACACGCGGTTCATGTGGGCCACGAAACGCGACAGGTTATGCCCGCGGAACGCGAGAGCGCCCTGGGCCAGTCCGTATGCCGCCGTGGCCCCGATGGCCCCGGCGCCGCGCACGACCATATCGCGGATCGCACGAGCCGTTGCGCGGAAGTCGCGCGTGCCGATCACCCGGAACTCGTGTGGCAGAAGGCGTTGCTCGATCAATCGCACCTCGTGGCGCCGGAGATCGAATTCCACCGTCCGGAAATGCTTCAACCGCCCGCGAACCTTCACATGCATGTGACTAGACTATGCCCCAAGCGGGGGGGTGGCGCAATTACGATTTGTAATCCGGTGAAACGATTTGTATTCGATGGCATACATGACCAAGACGAGTTCGAGCCATCATACGATCATGACGGGAATTGATTTGAGGGCAACCTTGGCAGCCGAAAGCAAAACAAGGCAGGACCCGCCATGTGAAAAACGAAGCCATCACCCAATCGCTGGCGGGCCGTGTTTCATTGCTGAGTCTCTGGCCATTTTCCCTGTCTGAGCTTCAGGACGCAAAGCGCGCCCCGGCGTCGCTCGACACCCTGCTCCACGCCGGGCTCTTTCCGCCAATCCACGACCGCCAGGTGGACCCGGACGCATGGCTCCAGAGTTACGTGGCCACCTGCTTGGAGCGCGATGTCCGCATGTCGATCAATGTGCAGGACCTTGCCACCTTCCAGCGCTTCCTCCAGTTGTGCGCGGGCCGCATCGGTCAATTGGTGAACCTTTCCTCGCTCGCCTCGGACACCGGCATCAGCCGCGCAACCGCCGAGGCTTGGCTGTCCGTTCTCCAGGCCGGCTTTCTCGTCTTTCTCGCCCGACCTCACTCCACCAATGTTTCGAAACGTCTCATCAAGGCTCCTGAAATCTACTTCACCGATCCCGGCCTCGCCGCCTGGCTGATTGGCATCCGCTCAGCCGAGCACCTTCGCACCCATCCGCTGCGCGGTGCCATTTTTGAAAACTGGCTGATGAGCGAACTCGCCAAAGCGGCGGCTCACGCCGGTCGCGTGCCCGCTGTCGGCTTCCTCCGTGACAAGGAAGGCCATGAAATCGACGCCATCGTCGAGAGCGGCAACATCCTTCACGCCATCGAGGCGAAATCCGGCCAGACCATTCCATCCGATGCCTTCAAAGGCCTCGACTTCTGGCGGCCGAAACTCCAACCCGGAAAAACCTCCCGATCCTAGCTGGTCTATGGCGGCGACTCCGCCCAACACCGCGAAAACGTCACCGTCCTCCCGTGGCACGGACTCGCCCCGCTCCTCAGGGGAATCTAACATCTTCTTCCAATTCCTGCTTTACAGTTATCAGTGTGTCAAATCCAGCCATAGCATCCCATGAAAGGTCCCGCATTCCAACAGGTTCGGCAGGCATTCATTGCGCAACGGTTGGCGCCGGTTTGGCAGGGTCAGCAGCACCAGGCACGCACTTGACGATGCAGCGGTTATCCCCTCGTGACACGCGGCAAGCCAATTTCCACAGGTGGCGAATGTGGCGCCACTATTCTTGACTTCCGGTCATTCGCCCGCTATCAACGCGTTCCATACATGAAAAACATCCCGGTTCTGCATGTCTGTGAGACCAGCCTCGCCGCCGCCTACGAAAAGGCGCTGGTCACGCTGTATGAAAACGGGGTCCGTTTCCGCACCCAATACGACAAGCCCGGCGATCCGCACAGTCTCGATTGCACGCTGAATCTGACCGTGCTCGACCCGCTTTCCGAACCGATGATTCACAAGGCTTTTCCCGGCGGCATCGAGGACTTGCGCGAATACGTCATGGAAGTCGGCGGAGCCAAGGACCACTGGGTCAAGAACATGAATCACCCGGAGGACACGCGCTGGGAATATACCTATCATGGCCGCCTCTCCGGCTATGGATCATGGCAGGAATCACACGACGGCAAACCGACACGGGTCGGCGGATTCAATGTGGACCAGATCGAGGCGGTCATCGCCAAACTCGTCAAGCAGCCGTTCACGCGCCAGGCCCAGATGATCACCTGGATGCCTAACATCGACCTCGATTGCTACGATCCGCCGTGCCTGCAGTCCATCTGGTATCGCCTGCTCGAAGACGAGACCGACGCCACCTGGTGGCTGAACTGCAACATCCGCTTCCGCAGCAACGACGCGTGGGGGGCCAGTTTTATGAACATGTTCGGTTTCATCCTGTTCAACCGCGACGTCATCGCCGCGGAAATCGCCAGGCGCTCCGGCCACACCGTCAAACTCGGCCGCCTCAACTGGCAGGCGGATTCCTATCATATCTATGGCAAGGACATCGCGTTTGCCAAGGCCCGCTTGTTCGACCGCCTCGCCACCACCCGCTTCGAGGACCGCGTCTTTGAGTTCTCCGACGAAATGATACAGGAAATATATCATGAAGCGGAACCCGCCATCCGCCGCAAGATCGAGGAATACGACCGTGCGCATTGAAACCCGCAAGATGCGATGCGATGCAGAGTTGGCTGTGCGAACCCTGCAAGGCCTGGACTTCTTCCAGATCTTGAGCATCGCTTGGATGGCGTCACTGGTGATTCTGGCGGCCGGTGCCGCGCCGGAATCATCGGCAGCGCCCTTGACCTCTGACGGGGCGGCGGCCATGGAAGCGCTATCCAGCAGCGGGATCGTGTTCGCCGAACGGCATCCCGGCCGCGACCCGAGCGGGCATTATTATGCAAACTTCGGTTATGCCTGCACCAATGAGAACGAATGGCTGCACGGTGCGGACGGCGGTCGCCTCGCCATCCTCAATCCCGCCACCGGTGAGGCGCGGACATTGTTAGAAGATCCGCTGGGTGCGATGCGGGATCCGCAGGTCCATTACGCGGGTGAAAAAATCCTTTTCTCCTACCGCAAGGGTGGCACCCATCACTATAACCTCTACGAAATCAACGCGGACGCAAGCGGCCTGCGCCAGCTCACGTTTGGCGACTGGGACGATATCGAGCCGACCTATCTGCCAGATGGCGGCATTGCCTTCTGTTCCAGTCGCTGCAAGCGTTATATCCCCTGCTGGTTTGCGCAGGTCGCCTGCGTCTTCCGCTGCAACTCCGATGGCGGCGGCATCCGCCAACTCTCCTCCAGCTCTGCGAGCGAAAACACTCCCTGTGTTCTTCCCGATGGCCGCATTCTCTACACCCGCTGGGAATATGTGAACCGCGACGCCATTTCCTTCCATCATTTGTGGACCATGAATCCCGATGGCACCGGTGCCATGACCTTTTTCGGCAACATGCATCCGGGTGGGGTCTTCATAGACGCCCAACCTGTTCCCGGCGGCAACAAGATTGTCTATATCGATGCCGGCTACCACGGAACCAACGAGCATGCCGGCACCCTCATGCTGTTGGACCTTGCCAACGGCCCCGATGACCGTTCCTCGGCCACAGCCATTACCGGACGCGGCATCCGCGATCCCTATCCGATTTCAGAAACGCATATCCTGGCGGCGCGCGGCAAGGAAATCATCCTGTTGGATGGCAAGGGGACGGCAAGAGTCCTTTACACATCAAGGATGATGGTCCACGAACCGCGCCTGCTGGCACCGCGCCCGCGCCAGACAGTCATCCCGCCGCATGTGGATCTATCAAAAACCACCGGCACGCTTTTTCTCGCTGATGTGACGCTTGGCCGCAATACCACCGGCATCAAACCCGGATCCATCAAAAAACTGCTGGTCATGGAGGACTTGCCAAAACCGGTGAACTACCACGGCGGTGGCACCACCCCGCTCGCCCACGGTGGCATCTGGACGCTCAAACGGATTCTCGGCACGGTCCCGGTCGCGGCCGACGGCTCGGCCTGTTTCGAGGCTCCCGCCAATCGCAGTCTCTACTTCGCCGCGCTCGATGAACATGAGCTATGTGTCAAACAAATGCGCAGTTTCATCACGCTTCAACCGGGCGAGAATGCCGGTTGTGTCGGCTGCCATGAGCCACGCACCATGCCCCCCCCCCAAGGCATCAAGCTTGCCGCCAGTCAGGAACCCAGCCGGATCCAACCCATCACCGGAATCCCTGCAATCCTCGATTTTCCGCGCGACATCCAGCCGATCCTCGACCGCCATTGCGTCAGTTGCCATGACTCCGACAAGCGTGACGGCGGTCTTGACCTCACCGGCGACCACGGCCCCACCTATTCGCTCTCCTACTACAACCTTCACCTGCATCGCCAGATCAAGGACAATGCCGGCCTCAAATGGTCGGGCATCCAAAATATCAGTGGTCGCCCAGGCGGCAACGACGCGCCTTATACCACCTACAGCTTTGCCTCACCGCTGATGAAATGGATAGATGGTTCCCATTACGCAACGAAACTCACGGATATCGAGCGTGCCACCATTCGGCTGTGGATCGACTCCGGCGCGGTTTATGCCGGCACCTACGCCGCCTTCGGCACCGGCCAGATCGGCGCCTGGTGGCGTAATAATGAACCGATTCGCGAAATGGATGACACCTGGCCATCGACCGCAGGTGCCCGCGATGCCATCACCCGCCGCTGCGCCACCTGCCATGAGAACCGCCTGCCACTATCAGTCACCTCGCGGACAAAGACCGATCCCCATGGCGACTTTGAAGGCTGGATGCGACCGGTCACCCGTTTCTCCCGCCATGCCATCTTCAATCTTTCCAGACCCGGGAAATCCCTCGCGTTAATGACGACGCTGGCGAAATCCGCCGGCGGCTTTGCGGTGGGCAAAGCGCCTGCCCCAAGGCCCGTTCCCAACGACTTGGCGGACGCCCCCAAGCCGGTCACCCATCCGGTGATTTTCACGTCACAAGACGACCCCGATTACCAATTAATCCTCACTCACCTGCAAGCAGCCAGGGACCGGTTGTTAGAGATCAAGCGCTTCGATATGCCTGGCTTCCGGCCGCGATATGAATATATTCGCGAAATGAAGCGCTATGGCATCCTGCCCGCCGACTGCGACCCCGCCAAGGAGCCAATGAATCCATATCAACTCGACCAGCGATACTGGCAGCAGTGCCGGGCCGAGCCTGTCAAACACGCCACCGCACCACCCCCACCCTGATTCATGAAAAACACGATTTTTTACCCGCGAAGGGATGCGGAAGAGATTGGGGATTGAGGATTGAGGATTGGGGATTGAAAGAAATGCCTAACACCGCGCAGATGGGCGGACGAATTGCCTTGCGGTAATGCCGGGGGATCGATAGGCGGGGATTGTCAGACGACGCTTTATTGTTCGGCTTGTTGGAGGATGAGGTTACCTGAGAAGCAATGGATTGTTATATACCCAAATACTCAATCCGAGAGTACCTTCGGGTCGCCGCTGTACCTCCCTCGGGCGTCATCTGGGGGCGGCGATTCAAACTTAAACTCAGCCGCGAGCTTCGTATCCGAAACCAAAAGCTTCTTGAAGCCTGCTTCAACTTGGTCTGCGTAATCTGTGGTCTTCCCTTTCTTGTAGGTAAGTTCCAGTGCCTTGAGTTCACCTCCCAGAACAAGGCAAGGTGCAAGTAATAGGAAAAAGGTTGGGTTCCCTCAATTCATTCCCCTCTTCCTTTGCGCCTTGGCGGCTTTGCGCGAGACCCTCTTCTTCCATTGGATAAACATCTGGCAAGGGAAGGGTTACCGGGTTCTCTGACTGCCCCCTCTCCGAATGGATTGATGATTGATGAACGATGATTGTTGATTTTTGATGTGAGCTTGATGGGTGCGGGCGCGCGGGTCCAAGATCACATCGCCGATCAACAATCATCAATCGACAATCATCAATTCTGGATGGCATTCGCTCGGGCTGACACAGGCCTCCCGGTGACCCCTCTGTCTTTTATTCTCTGACCGAACGTTAGATGCGCGCCCACCGGCACGGTGGAAGGGATGTTGAAGTGAAATTGAGAAGCTTATGGCCGGTTGGTGCGCCATGGCTGTTCGCTCATTTTGGTTCAAGGTCGCTGTAGGTCATTGTGCCGTAGTCAAAGTAGTCCTTTACTCGATAACGCTTGGTCTCCATCCTATCTTTAGTGTGCCACAGCTTCTTATCAATCCCGATCAACGGAAGGTAGAAGACACTCTTGAGACGGATCGTACCATCCTCGCTGTATCGCTCGAATGGACACCATTCATATCCAAATGCCGCCTTTGGGGCAAGGATGGGTTGATCATCGGGGCCTTTAAGCAATCCGAACACTTGTGGCTCATATCGACCATTCCTAGACATTCCTAGGTAAGAAAGCGTGTAGATGAGGAGGAGTGCGGCCACAATCCATCTGGTGGCATGTGCGAAATTCTTTTTCATCGAGCGATTAAGGTAGGGACGTCAGTTTCCTAACGCCCCCCTCGCAGATCCCGGCGTGCGGAATTACCGCACCGGGCTCCTCAGGAAGCGCGCACACGGAACCAGTTCCGACACAAAGTGCCAGAAACCGGTTCCCTTTGCAAGCAGGGAGCTTGACACCGTGTTCGGGAGTAATCGTGTCCCGTGGTGGGTGCTTTGCTTGCGTTGCTTCCTGCCCACTCCTTCGCCCTGTGACCGGCGTTACCGTCTCTGACTAGCTCAATACTTACGGGGCTATATCAACCTTCAGGCGGGTGCGAACCGCCCTGTGGCCTATGGAATTCCCTGTGTACGCTTCAATCATGCTGTTTCCCCATCCATCGGCCCCCAAGTCAGCCTCGGGGTTCATGTTGTTCACGCGGTGCCTCCCGCGAAGTTCCAATGGGTTAGCTAACATAACTGCAACACTCGGTAGTTTCTACTGGCTAGGTTTTGAAACATCAGATCTTTCATCTGACAAGAAGCGCCTTGCTTGGCTCGGCGCACAACGTTTAATGTGGAGGCACCGGCGGATCAATCTCCGATTCAACTAGGGACGTTATCGCCGGTTGCCTCGCATGGCTTTATTGTTCGCCTGATGCCTGGCGGAGAGACCGTCGGATTCTCATGGGATCTCTGCGGCAGTCGAGAACCCGATAGACAACCGCAACATTGCCACTCTCCATCCGGTAATACACTGCGAAAGGGAATCGCTTGGCCAATAGACGATAAAAACCGTAAACTTTCCGGTGGATGCCCGCATAAATCACCAATGAGTCAATGTCAGCGGAGAGACAGTCCTGAAAATAGCCCCCGAGGCCCGCTTCCTGGGATTCATAGAAGTCCCACCCGGCATTCAGATCGGCAATCGCGGATGGCAGAATCTGAATCCTCATTCAGTTCCTCCTGAGCTGCTGCTTCGCGACA
>CAISTY010000058.1 GCA_903888515.1 Akkermansiaceae bacterium
ACAACGATTCCTACAACGACCAGATCCTCTGCTTCGCCAACTCCATCCCTAACGGCGACGGTGGCACCCACCTCACCGGCTTCCGTACCGCGCTGACCCGCGGCATCAACCAATACGCCAAGGCTAACAAGATCCTCAAGGACAAGGATCCGGCCCTGTCAGGTGATGACGTGCGCGAAGGTCTCGTCTGTGTGATTTCGGTCAAGATGCCCAACCCGCGTTTCAGTTCGCAGACCAAGGACAAACTCGTCAACACCGAGATCGAAGGCGTCATTTCGTCCATCGTCTATGAGGGCATCATGCAGTATTTCGAGGAAAACCCGGCGCTTGCCCGCAAGGTCATCGAAAAATCCGTCAATGCCGCCCGTGCCCGTGAGGCCGCCCGCAAGGCGCGCGAAACAGTGCGCAAGTCCGCTCTATCAGGAGGCGGCTTGCCTGGTAAACTGGCTGACTGTTCGGAGCGGGATCCCGCGAAGTCCGAGCTCTACATTGTCGAAGGTGACTCGGCCGGTGGCTCAGCCAAGCAAGGGCGCGACCGGCGCACCCAGGCGATCCTTCCTTTGCGTGGCAAGATCCTCAATGTTGAGAAGGCCCGGCTGCACCGCGCCCTGCAGAACAAGGAAATCCAGAACCTCATCACCGCCATCGGTGCCGGCATCGGCGATGGCGAGCAGGAAGGATCGTTCAATATTGACAAGGTCCGCTATCACAAGGTCGTCATCATGACCGATGCCGATGTGGACGGCTCCCATATCCGCACCTTGTTGTTGACGTTCTTCTGTCGGCACATGCCCGCCTTGGTCAAACGCGGCTACCTCTACATCGCCCAGCCGCCACTCTATCTGGTCAGCCGGAAAAAACGCCAGGAATACGTCCAGGACAACGACCAACTCAACCGCATCCTCATCGACCTGGGCGCCGGCGAAGTCGAACTGCGCACCTACGATCAATCCCGTAGCTTCTCGGCCGACGAATTGAGGGTCATCCTCGAAAACCTCTCGTCCCTTTCGCGATTCACCAATTCCATCGAGGGCAACGGCGGTAATTTCAGGCTATACCTCGCCGCCCGCCACAACGGCACCCTGCCCGAATACATGGTGCGCGTGCGCATCGGCAATGATGAAAGCGTCCTCTACTTCGCCGACGAGGAGGCGCTGCGCGCCTATGCCTCGGCCAACCGCGACCTGGGCTTGTTTGACGAGGTTCTAACTGACGAGGAACTCGCCGCGCAAAGCGGTCCTTCGCGCCGCGCCAACCTCCACGAACTCCACGAGTCCCACGCCATCACCCGTATCTTCTCGCGGCTCACCGAGTGTGGCATCGACACCTCGGTCTTTTTCAATGATGACACGCCTATTTTCGAAGTGCTGGAAGGAGAGGGCGACAAACAAAAGGTCACTCCGGTTTTCGCGGTGCCTGAAATCCTGGCCAAGGTATTGGAAATCGCCAGCCGCGGTGTTCAGATCAAACGCTTCAAGGGTCTTGGCGAAATGAATGCCAAACAACTCTTCGAAACCACCATGGACCCCGAAGTCCGCCAATTCCTGCGCGTGCGCCTCGATGAAGACAATGCCGTCGAGGCTGACAAGATGTTCGATGTGCTCATGGGC
>CAISTY010000059.1 GCA_903888515.1 Akkermansiaceae bacterium
ATCAAGCGTCGCGACGCGACGCATCATTCATATCACCCTTATGCAGGTGGTTGCCGCCACCATGCTCAAGATCGTCGGGAGGGAAGCAGTAGCGAGTGCGGTTGACACCCCGGACGGGGAACCATGAAAAATCTGATCCTGCCCGCCGCCCTGTCCCTGCTCATTCCCGCCTGCACCACGCCGCCTCCCGCCAACCCACGTCACGACAGATCCAGCCCGATGGCTCGCCGGAATCTCCAGGCGAGTGGTTGCCGCGCCACAGGACAAATCCATGAGTATTCATCTTTACTTGAAATGTTTGGCAGGCTCACGTCGTAATGATCTGCTGGATTGGCGTCGTGCATGAAAAACCACCTGCCAATGTTACACCACCCATGCGAAAGTAGCGACTTATGCAACGAATAATGAAAATTCTGGCAGCAGCCATGTCGGTGGCCGCAGCGGGAACAATATTGGCGGCCGACACACCTTCAGGCACACCACCTCAAAACGTCATCTTGATCGGCTGGGACGGATGCCATCGCGATCACGTCACAGCTTTGCTCAAGGAGGACAAATTACCAAACCTTAAAAAACTCATTGCCGAAGGCGGGCTGGTTAATATCGACGTGACTTCGGGTGCCACCGATACCAAGGCCGGCTGGACGCAAATCCTGACTGGTTACAAGCCGGAAGTCACCGGTGTCTATAACAATAGCCGTTATCAGGACGCACCCGCCGGGCTTAGCGTCTTCGAACGACTCAAGGCGCATTTCGGTGCCGACAAGTTCGCTGCGGTCGCCGTAATCGGCAAAAAGGCACATTGCGGCGAAATCAATCCACCGTCCAAGAAGCCGTTGAATTCATCCGAAGAGGGATCCGCGGCGGCAGCGGGCAACAAGGCGGGCAACAAGGCGGGCAACAAGGCGGGCAACAAGGCGGGCAACAAGGCGGGCGGCAAGGCGGGCGGCAAGGCGGGCGGCAAGAAGGCAGGAGCCAATGCGGTGGCCCAAGGAAAGGTGATCGAAGAAAACGGCAAGAAGTTTCTGGTGTTTGGCGGCTCACCGTATTTCACCATGCACAAGAGTTGTGACGAGTGGATCATCGGCCTGACGCAGGATGCGAAGGTTGGTGACAAGGCAATAGAGTTGCTAGATAAGCACAAGGACAAGCCGTTCTTCTTCTTCGTGCACTTCGCTGAGGTCGATCACAGTGGTCACCGATTCGGGGAGCCTTCGAAGGAATACAACGACGCGATCATTTCCGGCGACACACAGTTGGGACGCTTGGTGGAAAAGCTCAAATCCTTGAACCTCTATGACAAGACCAAGCTATATGTGACGGCGGATCACGGGTTCAATGTCGGTGCTAAGGGGCACGGTTATGCACCGTATGTTTTTTTGGCCACCAATGACAAGCGCGTGATGCGCGACGGCACCCGCGCCGATATCGCGCCGACGGTCCTCGACCGCTTTGGGCTGGACCTTGCGAAATTCGCTCCGCCACTCGACGGCGAATCATTGCTCAAGCCGGCCACCCGACCAGTGGAAAAGGCCCCGCCAGCGAAATCCGGCGGCAAAGTTGGTAAGCAAGGAAAGGCCGCTGGTAAGGCCGCATCGCCCTAACCAACGTCAAAGACATCAAGGTCGCCCAGAAGGCGCTCATGCCCTTCATGGCACAACTGCTGCCGGTCACCGCGTTTTCCATCGACTTCAGCCCGCTGCCCGCCGACATCCCCCCCTGGTTCGGAGACTCGGCCAGCTGGAAATGGATGGGCTCAAATTCCATTTTGGGGCCAAACATGGAATTTGAGCTTCCAAAATTCCAGGTTCGCAGATAGTCTTCCCCTGTGATCCGCCAAGTTACAGGCAAGTACTCTGGGAATTGTCAGGGAAGTCACGGGAGGGCGCTACGGCCGGCTCTATGCGTATGAGGGTTATCTCGCGATCCTGGCCGAAGGATCGGAAGCCATCCGTTGAGACACGCACGACACCTGATTGACAGGCGTGCCGGGGCATGGGACTCGAATCGGAAATTCTATCAGACCTGCGGCAGCTGCTATCAGAGCATGGAGTGAGGGCGCGGTGGCAGGACATCGACCTGCTCGTTCTCGTCAGCCGTGTGAAGCGCGAGCAGCAAATGGAGATGGGTGGCTTGAGGACTATCCTAACATCACCAAAGAGGATATTGAGGCAGCATTGGAATTTGCCAGCCAACTTTCGGACTATCAAACTTCAGCCTACGAGGCGGTGGCATGAGGTTTTTTCTGGACGAGAATTTCCCGAAGTCGGCAACAACATGGTTGTCGGAACTTGGGCACGAGGTTTTCGACGTTCGTGGCTCGGAACGGGAGGGCATGCCGGATAACGAATTGTTTCAGATATCTGTGGCCTCTATGCGCCACAACATTTTTTGAATTTGATTCCACTTCCACAGGGACACGGGTCATTGCGGCCGGTAGTTGGCTCCGCTCGTAATGGTTCGGGTGGATTCAGCAACCGTTCGACATCGCTGATGTCTTCCGGGTTGCCAGGTTCAAGTCCTACGATCACCTGCCATCCATTTGCATTGCAGATGGTCACGATTTCCTCAGCCCTTTCTTGTGTGGCTACTCTAACCACAGCCGGGTGTCCTTTTGTCCCAAGTTTCGGCATGTTCTTTATTCTATCGTTTGCGTTTTCGGGTCATCGGACCCGGCTTCCGCGTCAACTTGTGTGGAATTGTGTGTGGAATTCCTGTCGCGGCACCGGTGCGATCACCGGATGGCGTTGATTCAGAAGCACTGGAGGATGTGCTCCTGATAGATGGTCGGGGCGGCGGGATTCGAACCCACGGCCTCTTCGTCCCGAACGAAGCGCGCTACCAGGCTGCGCTACGCCCCGACATCTTGGTGGTGCCCGAATGACTCGGACGAGGAAAACCATTCACGATTTGCAGTCGTCTTGCAAGCGGATTTTACAAACTACAAACCAGCCAGCGGAACTGCGGTTTTTCCATGCGGGCGCCTCCCTGTCCGCGGAAAAACGTGGCGTGCAATTCGTTTTCACGGGGTCAAGTGCGCGGAAGTTTTGACTTTTGAGTCATGCGCCCGGCAGCCGAAGCGGCTGTCGAAGTGGCTGTCGAAGCGGCTTGCATGACCGGGAATTCCAGAGCATTCTGCACCCCGCCATAGCCACAAGATGAACCCCAGCCCCATCGATCCCCACAATCACGCGCCTGCGGTGACAGCGGACGATGTTTGGGGCGATGCCGTCGGTGGGTCCCCGACAACGCGCGGATCGACCACGGATTTGCCACGCAAAAAAGCCAAGGTCGAACCCCCTTCGTCCCCCTCCTTGGACCGCAACCTCAAGGGCCTGCGGATCGAATCGAAAACACCGCCCCGCAGCCCTGATGTTTCCAGCCATCAGATAGAAGTGCGGGAAATCGACGGCAATGTGGTGCGACTGGACCCCGAAGTCCCAAGCGCACCCCGCATCCCGCGGCAAAGCACCCCGCAGGAATGTCCCGTGGAAAATGCCGCGCAGCGCTCGCCCCGGGGCGAGAGCGCGGAATGGGGTCTGCCGCGACAACAATCCATCCGCTGGATCCTCAGTGCCAGCTTGGGAATCGCCGCCGTGGTGATCGTGGCGTTGATGCTCCTGCCCCTGATCAACGAATCCAACGCCGCACGCCCGGATCAGGCACAAGCCGCATATACATTAGATCAGGAGGAGGACAAGGCGGGCCAGGAGTCATGGAAGGCGCTGGCCAGCCGGCAGCAGGAAGCCGAACAGGTTTTCCGGGCCTTCGCAAGCGCGGTGGTGGTGGATGACATGCTTCTGTTAGTGAGGGATTCAGGAAGCGTGACGTCGCTCATTCGCGCGAATCGCCGACCGGCGCTTGTTTCCAAGGCGTGGGTTCCACCCGCCAACACCCTCTGGAACGTGATGGAAAACGACGGCTTTCTCTGCGGTTTCCTGGAAGGCTACCTGCCGGATGATTCCAGATTCGGTGCCTATCTGGTGATGTCAGGCAAGCAATTGTTGCTCGACTGGAAAGCGACCACCGTCTATGCAACGGCCACGTTCGATGAACTGGAAATCAAACAGGGAAACCCTGCGGAAATCCGTGCCAGAATCATCGCATCCGATTTTTTCACCTCCACATTTCCTGAAGAGGACTACCAGTGCTACAAGCTCCTGTCCCCGGATAACCGTACGGCGATCTGGGGATACGCACGCCGGAATGAGGTGGCGCACAACACCCTCTCCAAGCTCCTCCAAACGGTCGAAATTCTCGAAAACACCCAGGTGCCACCCCAAAAAGTCACGCTCCGACTCGACCCCGGCCCCGCCGGAGCCCTCCCTAACCAATGGCTGATCCAGGCGATCCTGCACAAGGATTGGATCACCCCGTCAACCCAAACCGGCTTGTGAGCGGATCTAACATGTTCTGGTTCCATTGCGGGCGCTGTGGATCGTTGTTCCAGTCCCAGACGGGCGACGTGAAGGGCCGGTTGTGTACGAAATGTGGCGCGGATCCGAGCTTGGGGCTGGTGGAATCCCCGTTGGCGGGCGTGATCATCGGCGGGGAAACCCCATCCGACGCCGCTTCAGAATCCGAACACCCGGGATACGGTGGAAGACCAAGCGGCAAGGATCATCATCCCCGGCATTTGATGTTGAAGATCGTGGGTGGCTGGCTGCTGGTGTTGGTGGTGATCGTGCTCGCCGTCCGCTTGCTGTTGCATGAAGACGAATCCGGCCGACAAAGCGCACCGCCTCCCTCCGCCAGCATGAACGAGGACAACCTTCTCCTCAACAACACCCTGCCAACATGCACTGGGGTTTTCTCCGGATTCCTTGCAGCAGGGACCCCGGAGGAGCGCAACCAGTTTGTTCTAACGCCCGTCTCCACCGCCTTGCGGATGGCCCGCTATTACAGCCTGAATTCATTGGCCAACATTGATCCCGCAACACTCACCCTGAGGGGAAGCGCGGTTTTCAATCTGCCCGGCGGCAAGACGATTGAAACCCACTGGGATACGCAAAACGGCAAAACGCTCGACGCCGTTTTCCGCGAGGAAAACAACGAGTGGAGGCTCGATTGGGAGGATTTCGCACGCTACAGCGATTACCCATGGCCGTTGTTCCTCGCAGGCAGTGGCGATCCCGTAGGAGAATTCCGTCTGCTGGCACGCGAACGCCTCGCCAACGAACGGAAAGATGCCCAAACCATCAGTGTGGTGCTCTATGCTCCGCGTTTCGGCCGTCCTAACGACACCGGATTCCAATCGCCTGAGTTTCTCGTCTCGCGCAACACTAGAAACGGGCAATTGCTGGATGCGGCATTCAAGCTGGCCAGACAACGTGAACGGGTCTTCAAAGCCAAACTGCCGGATTTGAATCCTGAAGGAATGATCCGGGTGCGCGTGAAAATACAACGCAGCGAAGTGAACATGGAACGGTTGTTCGAAATCCTCGAAGTGCTCGCCTGCCACTGGTATGCGGTGGACGATCCGGGAGTGGAACCGCTCGCTCCCCCCGAAGCCAAGCCTCAGGAACCCTGAACCAGCGCGGCGCGCATCACCGCCAGCGGATCGGTTTGCGGAAACCAATGTTGAAATGCCAGCGCACCCTGATGCAGCAACATCGAAAGTCCGTTGCTGGTCCGGCATCCAAGGCCTCGCGCGAGGGCCAGCAATGGCGTCACCGGTGGCTGATAGATCGTGTCACACACCCAATGCCGTGGCAGCAGGCATGCGGCGGGCAATACCGACACATCACCCGTCTTGAGACCCACGGAAGAGGTGTTCACGATGAGATCACAACTCCGGCAATGATCCGCCAGCGACCCGTCGGCCAGCGAGAGCGTGATGATTTCCGTGGGCAAACCCATGTCCTGCAGGCGCTCTAACAACGGAGCGAGCTTCTCCACCGTGCGGTTGATGAGCACCAGTTTCGCCACGCCTAGCAGCACACACTGGGTCGCGATGGCCTGGCCCGCACCTCCCCCAGCACCCGCGATGGCAACCTTGAGCCGGGCGAGCGGTACTCCGAAATCCTCCGCAATCGCTCTAACAAATCCAGGCCCGTCGGTGTTGAACCCGCGCGTCGCGTCCTCATCAAAACGCACCGTGTTGACCGCTCCCAGCGCGCGCGCTTCCGGATGGACCTCGCTGCAATGCGCCAGCGCGTCGAGCTTGTGCGGAACCGTCACGTTGCACCCGATGAAGCCAAGCGCCCGCATCCGCGCAAATGCCAAGGACACTTGTCCCGGCTCCACTTCCAAGGGGATGTACCGCACATCGATCCCGTTGGCATCCAGCGCCGGTTGATGCATCCGCGGCGAGGCCGAGTGCGCCACCGGCCAGCCGATCACAGCCAACCGCGCGGGTTGAACCGCACCGTCATCAAGCACCTCCCGCGACACCAGATTCTGAAGCGTGTAAACCTGTTGCATCGTCGTCTTTGTTAGAGCATCGCGACAAACCGGCGCACGCGTGCCGTGCAACGATCTTTGCCCAGCAAATCGAGCATATCACCGAGGTCCGGTCCGTGGGCGCGACCCGAAAGGGCGACGCGCAATGGAAACATCAACTGCCCGGGCTTGGCGCCAGCGGCCCTCGCCGTTGCGCTGAGCACCTCCTTCGCGGCATCCGCGGACCAGGTGGAGATCCCGTTGAATCCTGCCGCAAGATCACCTAACAATTCTTTCGCCGCCCCGTTGCCGCGCACTTTCGCCACGGTTTCCCCGTCGTAGGAAAACTCATCCAGTAACAGGAAGCCCACCGCCGGCGGCACCTCGCCTAACAGACGCACCTTGTCCTGCACCGCGGCCATCACCGCCGCGAAGTTGGCCGGCACCGGCAGCCCGGCGGCTGCCACGAACGGTTGTGCCGCCAAGGTGAAATCCGCCGGGCTCAGCAGCATGAGGTGTTGTTGGTTCACCCACTTGCATTTGTCGAAATCGAAGCGACCGGGCGCACGGTTCACGTTCTCCAGCGCAAAGCGATCCACTAGTTCCGCCAGAGTGAAGATCTCCTCGTTGGTCTTGGGCGACCACCCTAACAGCGCGATGAAATTCACCACCGAGCCCGGCAAAAAACCCTGGCGCGGGTAATCATCGACGGCCGCGCCCGCATCGCGCTTCGACATTTTCGAGCCGTCCGGATTGAGGATCAGTGGAATGTGCGCGTAATGCGGGGGCGTGCCGCCCAGCGCCGCAATGAGCTGCAAGTGCTTGGGTGTATTCATCAGATGGTCCTCGCCGCGGATGACATGGGTGATTCCCATTTCCAAATCGTCCACCACATTCACAAAATGGAACACATAGGAACCGTCCGTGCGCTTCACCACCATGTCCGGCGTGTTCGCCTCGTCGCGGTAATCGATCGTCACCTCGCCGCACACCAGATCCCGCATCGTTACCGGCTTGCGCTCGAAACGAAAACGCCACGCGCCGTCATCCTGATAGACACGCCCGGTCGCCACCAATTTCGCGAACCACGCGTCGTAGATGCCCCACCGCTCGCTCTGAAAATACGGAGCGTGTTTGCCACCCTTGCCCGGCCCCTCATCCCAATCGAGTCCCAGCCAGTTCAGGCCGTCAAAGATTGCCTGCTTGGCGGCGTCGGTGTTGCGCGCCTCATCGGTATCCTCCACCCGCAGAATGAAGCTCCCGCCGTGCTTGCGGGCAAACAACCAGTTGAACAAAGCGGTGCGTGCTCCGCCGACATGCAGGTAGCCGGTGGGCGATGGAGCAAAGCGGACGCGAACGCTCATGCGAAAAATCTAAGCCGTGCAGTCGCCCAAGTCCAGAGTAAAATAAAGGGACAGAGAAATAATTAATTGGGGCTTGCATTGTTGCTGGCGGTGGGTAGGCTGCGGGCATCATGAGACGCGCGCGCTGGCTGGCCCCATGGAAGGATTCGTTTGAACGCCCGGTGATCTACCACTGCGTGACGCGGGTGGTGGAGCGGCGCCTGGCATTCGGACAGGCGGAGAAGGAGCAATTCCGCACCTACCTGCGGATGTACGAGAACTTTTCGGGCTGCCGGGTGCTGGCGTACTGCCTGATGTGCAACCACGTGCATATTCTGCTGGAAGTGCCGCCAATGAGGGAAGGCGGTTTGACGGACGAGGAGTTGCTGAAACGTTTGCGTGCGATTTATCCGGCGGTGATGGTGGCGGAGGTGGCGAAAGAACTGGCGGAGGCGCGGGAGAAGGTAGCAGCGGGCCTCGGCCATGAGGTTCTGGTGACGCG
>CAISTY010000060.1 GCA_903888515.1 Akkermansiaceae bacterium
GGCGGTGATACGTTTGGCACGCTCGTCCAAATGCGGCCAAATCGCTTGAAACTTCTGCATAAGGGTATTGTTTTCCTTCACGAGGAAGCATTTAAGAAATCTTAAGCTGTTTGTCAAGATTATTTATTTACGCCGCCTTACCTTCGCCGAGGGTGTGTACACCACTTATTGGCTCGATAACAGCAGCGGCTCCGCCATGTGGATGAAATTGGGCGATGTCAACGACCAGGCATTCACGGTGCTCGCCCCCGGCCACGGGATGTTTGTCAATAAACGCAGTCCCGCCATCTCGCTCCTGGCCTACGGCGAAGTGCGCGCAAACAACTTCATCCGCCCGCTCCACACCGGCATGAGTCTGGTCGGTGGCGGCTATCCGCTCGACCAATCCGTCACTGGTGCCGCAAGTCGCCAAATGACTTTTGCCGCAGGTTTCCTAGGTACCCGTAATTTCAAGACCGCCGACTCGTTCTTTGTTTGGAAGGGCGATGCGAGTTCCGGGACCAGCGGCTATGACACCTATTACTTGCTCGACACCACCCCCATCACGCCCTTGTTGCAACGATGGGTGAAGGTGGGCGATGCTAACCTGAACCCATGGGAAGCCGCGAAGCTCTTGCTTGGCAATGGCAGTGCCTTCATCCGGGTGCAATCCGACCTACACTCCTACACCATGCCAAGCCCGTGGGCCCCCTAATCCACCCATTGCCACCGGTATCAATCAACACCATCAATCAATCATGAAAGCATATCTCGTCAGAATCATGGCAGCCATCGCAGCCCTGACCGCCGTCAGTCAGGCCGCCTACACGATCAACTTCGGCAGCGATGTCTATGGCGACCTGGTTGACAGCAATGGCAGCAAGCTGGACAACAGCTATCAATTCGAATTGGGGGCGTTTGCCCCGGGTTTCGTGCCAAGTGAGGCGAATATCAACTTATGGCTCGACAATTGGTACGTGTTTGCGCGCGCCACTTACAACCCTACGTTCTCCCACTTTACGTTGGCTGTGCAGATGACTGACAATGGCCTGAGTGACAACCCGTGGCTGACACCCGGGGCTCCGAGCTTCGAACTGAAGGAGGCCTATTTGTGGATCTTTAACAACAATACCACGAATCCAGGGTCCGAGTGGTTGGTGACTCGTGCCACCAATTGGACTTTTCCTGCTGCCGGTGCATGCTGCGGTGGTCAACCGCTCGAGTGGTCTGTGAGCGATCTGAAGCCGCAGGATGTTCCGCTCCATGGCAAGCAGGGCGACACCGCAGGACCGGGGATATTCACCGATTCTCGCAGCCATTACCTGCAAACCTATACCTTCGTGCCGGAACCTTCCGCCGTTTTGCTCGCCACCCTCGGCGGCTTGACCCTCGTGTTGCGCAGGCGGCGTGACGACACATGATCGATCATGAAGGCGCGACCTGGCTGGATTTTGTTAGGTGTTTCCTGGTGGGTCGGGGCGGCATGCCATGCGGAACAGATCTATTGGTATAGTGTGGGGCCAATCAGCAATCTAACCAGCGGTGGTGCGGCGATGACCGCAGGTTTCAGTTTTGAATTGGGAGTGTTCAAGGACGGCTTCGTTCCGGGTTCCGCCAACACCGCAGATTGGGCGGCCAAGTGGGTGCCCGCGCAACGCAGCACCTACAATCAGGCACTTCAGCGTTTTGACAACCAGTTCACGGTGACGGTGGCCAACCATGTGGCACCTTTCACTCAGGATCCGGCTGCCTATGTGTGGGGTTTCCAAGGGGGTGTCGCCTCTTGCGAGTGGATTCTGTTCCGCAAGGATGACTGGACGTGGCCCGCGCCCGTGGGCAGTCCGCCCAACCCCAATGGCCTGTCATGGAATGCCGCCCATGCCACGGCGGTGTTAGGCAGCATTCATGCGAGTGGCAGTCCCTTCCTGATGCAATCCGCAGCCGTGACCAACGCCGCATCTCCGCCGACCACCTGGCAGCAATGGCAGGCGGTGGAATTGGCCGGGGTGGCGAACGGCCCGAACGATGACCCGGATCACGACGGCACGAACAACCTGCTGGAGTTTGTTTTCGGAACGCCGCCCAAGCAGGCGGGTGCGCCGCCACAGACGCCGGTCACGCGGGTCAACGGGCATTTGCAAATCACCATTCCGCGCCGCATCGATCATCCGGTGGTCTTGACGGTGGAAGTTTCCTCTGATCTAACACATTGGAATGCGGGGGTGATGTTCACTGAAACAATATCCAACAGTCCGGCGGCGCTGGTGGTACGGGATAAGACGTCATTGAGCCCGGCCAATCCGCGCCGTTTCATGCGTCTCAAATCCGAACTGCCTGCACCATGAACCCCGCAACAGGGTTCGGGCGAAGCCCCATATGCGCTAACTTACTGATGAGTTCTTAGTTTTCCCTACAGTATTTTTTGTCGCAAAAATGCGCAAGATACGCAATAGCCTGATGGCATTCATTTTTTGTGGCTTCTGTGCTTCTTTGCGGCTAACTGAATGTATTCCAACCTAGGGACTGCTCAGTAAGTTAGCGCTTATGGGGCGGAGCCCCATGGCGTCTGATAACTTCTGACGAGGCATCATCATGCCCCTCCGAAACTACGATGAAACCGGAACCCAAACCCGATCAGAGCGTGGCAATCTAGCAAAATAACGACGATGTCAATTTGCGAATCTCATACGATATCAATTCGGCCCGCAACATTGAATATGAAATTAGTCAGCACTGGCAGTGAGCCACCACCCGCCCCGTCCCGGCCTTGTCCCTCCCACAGCCAGCCTGCCACGCAGGCCCAGAACCTCACCCTGCCAAAAAGCCCTCGCGCCCTGGCCCGGCTCAACGCGCCCAAAATCCAGCCTCAAAAGAAATAAAAAATGGTGGAAGTGGAGGAAGTGGACCTGTAGCAAAATGAGTATCCATGTTATCGTTTCTGTCCCTCCAAGTGCCACCGAAACGCCCGTTTTTTCTTGCCCAATTAAGATCGTCACCACTAAGTCCTCCGCTATCAGGATGTGTGTGATAGCCTCCTACTTGCTTATCACCTTGTAGGCACTTTGGTTTTGTGTTAATCACAACTCTTCCATGTTGCTTATCAGTACCCGCCTCCGCGAAATAATACTTTACGACTAACACGTTATCTTTAATTACACAACTCCTACACACTTGGCCACCGTATTCATAGCTCTTAGGCTCAGGATCGTAACTTGTATATATCCAGGATTCGCCGGGCTGTCCGTTCTTGGTCGGTGCGTTCCCATTCCTTTGGCATGCGCTCCCGGCGGTAACGCGCCACCTTTGACATTCAGACGTGGGCCGGCTCTCCAACGGTTGGCGGTCGAGAAAGATTACGTGGTCACCATCAGCGCCAATCAGAATCGTCTGGTCATCGACAAGACCACCCATTTTGTGCGCAACGAGAAGTTATGGGTGGATGCTGCCCGCGCCGTCAAGTCACGGGAAGCTCACCAATCGCCGATGCCGCGTTTGTCTTCGAGTTCCGGGTCGTGGATGTTGAATTCGATGCGGCTGAAGGCGGCGAGCTTGAAGGTGGCGGTGCCGAAGTTCTGGCTTGATCCTATCAGGACGCCGTCGCCCACGTCATCAAGCCGGAAGACGATTGACGAACCATCCGGGAAACGCGCGCGAATATCGCCGTTGCGGAGAATGCTGCGTTCCCGTTCGACTTTTTTCAGGGTGATCGTGTGGAGTCTGTTGACGGGAAGTTTGAAATCGCCCATGGGGGTTTTCATCGTGACGACTCCCTCGTGGATCGAGATCACCTCACCCTCGAGGGTGTCGCCATTGGCAAGTTCCATGCGCCCTTCCTTGGACTTATCCTGCACCGCAGGTTTGGGCTGCTCCACCATCCCCCCTTGCATGTTGAACTGACGCATCATGCCGATCCGCGGTGCGGGCATCTGGTCCACCAACCCGTCCCACGGCGCAATCCCAATCTCCGAAATCCGCAATGGCGACGGTGTCGTGGCAACAAACTGCAGGCAACGGCCGAACTTGCCTTTTGCGACATTCGGATCCGACCAGACTTCGACCATGCGATCATTGACTAACAAACATATCTTGCCGGTTTTGATGCTCGCCCGGACGCAGATGTGGACCTTGTCGTTTTCAATCAGCGCCTGCACATTCGTGCTGCCGAGGAAAGTCTGGGTCTTGCAACTGCGCATATAGATGTTGCCACGCTGGAAGGTGATTTCATAACCTGATGAGGAATCGTCGGCAAAAGGGTCATTCGTAAAAGCGAGCAGCTTGAATCCGAGCGCGTCGCCCTTCCAGGCAAGGTCGAATGTAATGGCGCACTCATCGGTCAGCAAGCCATCCCTGGCGATGCTTCCCGCCGCATTGGAACGGAACGCCGATCGACTGTAGCTCCATGCCGGCTTGTCACCCGTTTGTCGCCAACCATCCAGCCCGCTCGGACCGTTGTATAAGTAGGCCATCTTTTCCGCAATCGTCACGCCGGCGATCATCACCAGGTTGAAGTTCATGCGTCCCGCGTACCAGGTGTCCAAGGCAACCGCATCATCCGTCACCGATGCGAGTTGGCCGCGAACCACATCACCGTTGGTCAGCTTGATCGTCGCCTCATGTCCCGCGGGGGGGGGCAGCAGGGTCGCAGGCAGCGAGAGATCCACGA
Organism: Akkermansiaceae bacterium; assembly: GCA_903888515.1. GTDB lineage: Bacteria > Verrucomicrobiota > Verrucomicrobiia > Verrucomicrobiales > Akkermansiaceae > Luteolibacter. The sequence continues at coordinate 4,643 of CAISTY010000060.1, forward strand.
CGTGCTTGAGGAAAAAAGCCGCCGGTTTCTCCAGCATCGGCGATTTCCACACCATCCGGTCGGAGGAAAGCGATGTCACCGATCCAACCAGCCGATCGTTGTTAGAGAAACGCACGACGGCTTCTGCTTCATCCGCAGCGGCGGCTCCGGCAATGGCGAGGCAGAACAACAGCATCGGGAACAGCGGTTTCATGGGCCGGGTGGGATCTTGGGTTTGGGTTTGGGATCGGTCCGTTCCGGAGCCACGGATTTGGCATCCATTCGTTCCATGGCCAGAATCCCTTGCCGGAGGATTTTCAATTTGCCTAACAAAGGATGAACGGCGGAAACCGTGTCATCACTGAACTGGCAGGAGGACACCCGCAACGCTCCGCCACCACGGATGCGCAGCACCAACGAGTGGCCCGCTTGTTCGGCAATTGCGGCGCCTTTTTCGGCAAAAAACACCGTCGAGAAATCCGTTGCCGGGATCTCTAACATATCCTTCTTGAAATCACTTTTGAAGATGAAAACCTGTGCATCATCCGTCTTGCGGATCTCCATCAGGTGTCCGCTCCAGCGGTCGTTCTTGCGGGTGATCAGGCTGTCGGTCTTCAGGTCATCACGTTTTTCGGCAAGGGTGTCGTCGCGTGAATCATCATATTCGAGGACTTCAATGTCGGAAATTTCCTGCGGGTTGCCGCTCGGTGAGTTGCAGACCAAGGTGATTCCCGATCCATCCGGCACGACGCGGACGGGATCGCGAAACTTGCCCTCGGACTCGCCGTTGAGAAGGAGATGCAACCGGGTATCCCTGCGGTTGACCCTGAGTTCCACTTGCAACTGGTGCTCGGGGTACATGTCGGGCTTGCGTTTATCAAGTCGCACGATGGTGATATATCGATTCCCACTGGCAGACTCGCGCTTGATTTCCAGTCCGGCACCGCCGAACTGCAGGTAATAACGGTCGCTAGGATTATCTTTCGCCTTGAGCGGATCGGCAAAAAAGATCTGGAAATTGGGCATCTGCCTGGCCTGCCACCTGAGGGTGAAACGCAGGATGAACTGTTGGGGCAAAGGGAGGTTTTTGGATGCCGTGGCCTGACCGTTGGAGATCAGGCTGTTGCGTTCGAAGATCCAGTTTTTCGCTTCGCCCTCTTTGGTGGACCATTCGGCGAGGTTGTTAGGGCCGGCATAGATCAAGGTGCGCTTGAGGATCCCGAGTTGCAGGGATTTCACGGACTCCCGCGGGATTTCCAAGCGTCCCGCCTCGGGAGACACGACGGTGAGTTTCCCGTCATTGAAGGCCTCAAGAGTCACGGGCAAAAGGTCACCGTTCGCGAGTTCAACGCATGAGGCTGGCGGATTGGGCACGGCGCCTTGGGAGCTGAATGTGACTTTGTCGACGGTGCCCTTTTTCAACAGAATGGGTTCCGGTGTAAGGTCGCTGGCCAATTCCATCACACCCGCCTCGTTGATAGAACGCACACTGCCCGTAAGTTGTGACCCGCCACCCAGGGTGATGTTGTCCGCGTTGAGCGGGCCGGACAGGCCGCACCCACACAAAACGCTGAGCCGCAGCATGGTGTTAGAAATCCACATCCCAGTCATCGGTGATTTGTTTGGAGGAATTGAAATCGAGCATTACGGCGGCATCCAGACTCAGGTTGAGGGTGCCGACGCTTGGGCTGAGCATTTCGAGGGTGGAGCCGTTGCTGGAAACCGGACGCCCCGAGACAAATCCGATAGGGCCGAAGCGGACGACGAAATTATCCGCAGGTTCTTCCGGCGCGGCGGCAAGCCGTTTGCTGGCGAAGCGGATCTCGGCAACTTCCTGGAGCGGAAAGTGGAATTTTCCGTGTTTCCCTTCGAAGAGGACCTTGCCCTCCTTGTCGAGACCATCGACCCGGCCGGCGTAACGATCGGTGCCATTGGCCATCAGGACGATGTCCTGATCGTCCATCTGCAAACTGCGTGCGGAGTCCGGCATGCCGTTCCATTCCGAGACGATGATGTCCGAGATCCGGATAGGCGTGTCGTCGCCCTGCACCACGAATCCGAATCCCTCACCCTTGCCCGCGAACTGTTTGCCGGCGCGGTCGGTCCCGTTGTTTTCATACCACTGCGTGATGAACTCATCATTGACGAAGAGCGAGATTTCTCCGCTGTGCCGGTTGCTCCGCACTTCCACTGTCGCCGCGCCCGTTTCCATGAGCCGGAGGTTGTTGTGATTCATCTGGACTGGTTCCAGCGCGGGATTTTCGTCCTCGTTGACGGACGTGCGATATAACATGATATAGTTCGAATATATTTGGAGGACATAGCTGTTGCCGAACAAGCGGGCGAGATCGGCGGTATCTCCGGGCATCATCCTGCGGACATTCTCCTTCTTGCGTCCCGTCTCCTCTTTGGGTTTCGAGCGGGTGAAATCCGCGTGAAATCCTAACGAGACACACAAGCGGTTCTTCCATGCGAGATTAAAGCGGAGCACCGCACGATCCGGCATCCCGGTCTCGCGAATGAGCGTGGTGCCACCATGCTTGCTCTTCCAATACCATGCCGAACCGGAAAAAAACCAGCGGCCCGGTTGGATCCCGGCATCCTTGTCCAACTTGTCATCCTTGGCCTTGTCATCCTTGGCCTTGTCATCCTTGGCCTTGTCATCCTTGGCCTTGTCATCCTTGGTCTTGTCATCCTTGGCCTTGTCATCCTTGGCCTTGTCATCCTTGGCCTTGTCCGCGGGCACTGCGCTTGGCAAGCCTTCGGGAAACGAAGCATGAGTCATTTTCCATTCATCCTCGACAAAGGGGCCGTGATAATACATCCGCCCGCCTAACGGATTTGGAGCCACTAGGGAAACATGCCTGCGGGGGATGCGCAACACCCCGGCATAGGTCGTGTCCAAGGTGACCTGATCGTCGTCAATGCCGGTGATGGTTCCGGGAATCCGGTCGCCATTGACAAGGCCCAGATGGGACAGCGATTCCAGTGGTTTCAAGGGGCGTCCGCCGTGGAGGACCACATGGCGGATCCGGGTGGTTTTGAAATCGACCGGTGCGGCGAGATCCGCGCGCTGCCAAACCGCCCGGGGACCCTCCTTGATGCCGACAAACGTGCCGTGCAGTTGGTCGCTATTGGTGAAACGCAGCAGATCCGGAGCACCGGCGGCGGTGAGAACGGCCATGGAAAACCACCAGGGAATGAGAATGGTGCGGATCATTTTTCGTAAATGGGCAGATAGCGGTAATTGAGTGCCAACGAGAGCAACGCGCCGGCGGTGTTGAAGGCAGAACCCAGGTTGCCGGGGAACGATCCGTCGGCATTCTGAATGACGGCGAGATAACGGATGTTGCGGGCGTTCCACTCGCGCCATGTCGCATCGTCCGCGTGAAACAGCGCCTGGGACATGTAATACTCGAAATAATACGGGTAATTGGAATCACGGAAATCGAGATTATTCTTCAGATAATCCAAACTTGCCTGATAACCTTTCGAATCACGTTCCTTGCCCAATGACAAACACAGGAGGCCGATCGAGGTCAGCACCGGTTTGCCACCCATGGCCGAGGTGTAGCCGTATGCCCCGTCATTGCCGCGGTTGCTGGTCAGATAGATCAAGCCTTTGCGGATCGCCTCGTCCGGGACGGCGATGCCGGCGTTGCGGGCCGCGAACAATGTCACCATCTGGGCACCCGTGACCGTGGTGTCGGCGTCCCGACTGTCCGGGGTGTAACGCCACGCGTTGAAGCGATTGCGTTTTTGCGAGCTGAGAATCAACTCGACCGCCAATTTCAGCGCGGGAGCGATTTTCGGATTGTCCACGACGCCATAGGATTCGGCGAGTGCCTTGGTGGCGAAGGCGTGGTTATACATGCTGGATCCGATGTAGCCGTTTTTTTCGTTCTGCTGGGAAAGGATATACTCGACTCCCGCGCGGATGTTCTTGGCATAAGGACCGTTGACGGGATCCTCGCCGTGCGCGAGAAACGACGCAACACATAACCCGGCCACGCCGGCCTCGGAGCCCGAGTTGTCATTCCATGATCCCTTTTCGTTCTGCGCCCGGGCGAGATACTGCAATCCTTTGGTGTAAACGAGTTCGGCCTGCGCGGGGATGGAATCGTCCTGCCGTACCGGCAGATCCTGCGACCACGCCGCGCCGGCGGACGCGAGGACAAGCGGCCATGCGATCCAGCGGCTAAAGGACATTATTTTCATCATGGGACGTTGCATGCGGAGGTTTTCATTTCACCTTTTTCTCAGCGCCGCGGTTGTAGGCGTCCAACGCTTTTCTGAACTCCTCGGGGATCTCCATATTCGCGCTGCCCGCCGCTTTGGGCACGCGCCGGGCCTCGCTCTTGCCGCCAGCCGCGCCGCCGTTTGCTTCGTTGCCGGTATCGGAGAGGCCGGTCTGGCCTTGGCCACCCTCCTCGCTCGGGCCATCTCCCTCGCCCTTGCCTTTGCCTTTCCCCTTGCCTTTACCCTTGCCCTCGCCCTCCTCCATCATGCGCTCCATCATGTCCATCATGGCTCCGCCGGACTTGCTGCCGCTTCCCTTGCCCTGCTTCTGTTTGGCCGCGGCGTGGATTTTCTCGATGATCTCGGTCTGCGCGGCGATGGTCTCGCCTCCGGTGTCAGCCTTGGCCAGCCGGTCGGTCGCTTCATCCATGATGACTTCCACCTCATTGAGCAGTGCGATCACTTGCGGCACGGTCTGCTCGATCACGAGTTGCTGCACGTCGGCCGAGAGTTCGTCCTGTTCATCCGCGACCTTGACGGAACCATCCTTGTGTTTGGCCAGGTTTTCTTCCGGCGTGGCCTCCGCCGCTGTTAGAACGGCCGTGAACAACACTCCCAGCGCAGTGATGATGAACGGATGTTTCATGGTTCGGGGACAGCGGTTGTTTTGTTAGATCCAGCATCACGCCGCAATTGTTCGAGTGTGCGGGTGCGTGACCGCAGGTCTTGTTCCTGTTGGATCATTCTCATGACGCGCAGCATGAATTCAAAATCCTCATCTTCGGGTTTCGGCTTCCCCCCCCCTCCGCCGCCGCCACCACCACCATCATCATCCTTGTCACCTTCGAGCATCTTCGCCCACTCGGTGAGTTTGTCCGCCCATTTTTTGGCCTCCTCGGCAGCTTGATAGGAATGGTTGCGCGTGAGCCTGCTGCGGACTTCCTCAAGGCCCGTGTCGATTCGTGATTCCTGCATGGCATCGAGGATAGCCTTGAATGATGCGGTTTTGGTGCGCACGAAATAATGGCCGAGATCCTCTTGGATCCAGCGCACGTCTGCGGCGGTTTCCGTCTGTTGGCGCGCGTTGTCATGCAAGCGGCGGCCATCGGACGGATCCAATGCCGGACTCTTCACACCCAGCATCCGCGCGAACGCTTCCTTCAGGGAACTGACAATGCCGTGCTCCTGGGTCGCGGCTTGTTTCAAGCGGTTGATAAAGGTGCCGGCTTCGAAGTTGCGGTTGGCTTCGGTGGCCTTGTCGATGGCCTGCTGCATTTTTTCGGTGACCTTCTTTTGTTCCGCTACGGCTTTGGCCATATCCTCCGCAGCTTTTTCGGGCGTGTTCGATTGCTCATTGGCATCCTCGAGTTTTTTCTGCACCTTGGGCACATCCTGCTTGGAGAGTTCCTGCATCGACTTGAGCGCCTCCGCCATTTTCTTGAGCGTTTTTTTGTCGATGTCGCCGTTGCGGGCGGCGTCCTGCATCAACTGCTCCATTTTCGCGGTTTGTTCGTCTATGCGGCGCTTGGTCTCGGCCTCTTCATTTTTCTGTGTTTCCAGACGTTTTTGATTTTCGTCCTTCTGGAGTTCGGCACCCTCGAGTTTTTCGAGGCGTTCGTTTTCATCCAGCAGATTGAGTTCGCGGCGTGCGAGATCCTCGAGTTCGGTGATCTGGCGGTCGAACCGGCTTTTGAGCATCTGCGCGTGCTCGTCGCGGCTGAGCACATAGAGGATCACCGGCTCCGAGTAAACCCGGCCACGGCCGGGAAAGTGGTCTTCCGTATAAGCACGCAGCGTGATTTTCTGCGGCGGGATGCCGAAGGCCAGCGGCGAAAACGAGGCCGGCATGAGGATGTGGCGTTGCTCGGGCACTCCATCGGCAAGCTTCAGTTCACCCTTTGCCGGCGTTTCGTCGGTCGGTCGGGTGAATTGTCCGCTCCACTCGATGCCGGTGGCTTTCACACCGAAATCATCCTCGGCCAACGCCTCGAAATCGACGGTTTCCTCCGGCAGCATCACCTTCTGGCGGTCGATGCCTTGAAGATAACAGGTGGGTGGCGCATCTTTCAACGCGTCCACCCGCAGACGGAATCCCGGCTCTCCGGCAAGACCTAACCGGTCCAGCCACGTGAATGGAATTTCAAAGGGCACCGCCCCGATCTCCAACACCGGTGTCCTTGCGACTTCCCCGGAAATCTCAAGCCCGCCATTGAGCGGAGTGTATTCGGGCACATCCTTGGATTCTTCCACGGACAGTCCGCGGGTCGGCCCGAATGTTCCGGAAGCCAGCGGGCGGGTCATGGCGAGTTCGATGCGGACTTTGCTGCCTTCCACGGCACTGAGCACGCCGGTGTTCAGATCGACGGCGCGTTCCGCAATCCCCAGATAGGCCGGCGGCATCAGGATGGCCCGGACACTCTCCGTGGCCGGCCGCAACCACGGCACCACCCGCATTTCATGGCGCAAATCACCCACCCGGAAAACCAAGGTGCCCGGCTCTTGTTGGCCGGGAAAAGTGAAATGATAGATATCTTTTTCCAACAGGCATGCCACGCCGGGTTGCATGCCATAACGCCCGCTCGCGGACATCGGTCGCTGCTCGGATTCCGGAGCAAGACGCAACGTCACATCGAAGGCCTCGCCGAAGGCCACCGCCTGATAGACAGGAGGGTTTGCGAGTTTGGTGAACGTGTAGCGCGTGGTCTTGGAAAAGGGCATCAGCCAGCGCTCGAGCGCGTTGAACCCCGCCCGCGGTGTGAGCGTGAATGTGATTGCGCAGAGCGCCGCCAAGGCCATGGCCGCGAGCGCCCAGCGCCGGTGTTTTTGCGGGGGCAGGGCATCGCCGAGTTGGCGCCGTCCGGTTTCGGCGGCCACGGCTTCCATCGCCGCTTCGCGCAAGCGTGGCGAAAGCGAATCCGGGCTGCCCTCTTGATTTTGCAACTCGATGACCCCGAGCAAGCGGTCGCCAAGTCCCGGATAACGTTTGGCGATCAGCCGTGCCAACTGGGTTTCCCGCCGTTGCCGCCACACCCAGCGGTGCAGCCAATAAGGCGCGAACACCCCGAACAACGAAACGCCACCCGCCAGAATCAACAGTCGCGCCCACCCCGGAGTCTGCCAAATCCGGTCCAGCCCGTAAACTAACAGGAATGACACCAGCAGACCAATCATCCCGGCCGCCATGGCTTCCAGGATTTTCACCCGCCACAGATGACGCCGGAAATCCACCAATTGGAGGCGCAATGACTCCGGAATGGCGACTTTGACGGTGGGATGAGATGTGGTTGGCATGGAACGATAAATACAAACAGCATACCGTCGGGAATGCGGGAAACTTCCAGAAGAACGACTGAACTACCAGCGCAATTTCGCTTGTTCAGCGTTTCCCGCAAGCCGCTTTGTCTCATCGGGGATATTTTCCGGGGCGCCATCCATGCCGATGACCGATTCCCATTGACTGTCCTGCCTTTGGTGAAAGTGGAGATCGGAGGACGAGGGCAATGGGTTGCAAGGAGAGTGTTGGCATTCCGGCGTGGCGGTGCGTCGGTGGCGGGAAAATCCTTGCCGCTGAACATCCTCATCCGGCGCGCCGTGCGCCAAGCAATGATTGGTGGATACCCCGTGGAAGGACACCGCGCCGGGCACCTGCGGTCAAATGCCGCTTGAGTGGGTCGTTGCGATGGAGTAACATTTCCGCATGGTATTTGGAACTGCCGACACCGCACCAAGGAAACTGCCGATGGAAATCACACGCGCACGTCGTTTCGTGGCGTCACTCGTCACCGGCGCGGTCGTTGCATTGGGCGGCGCGGCCGTTGTCCCGCAGAGTTCGGCGGCCGGGACACCGGAGGTTGCCGCCGCGGTCATGGCCGGTGTCGATCGTGTGGTCATCCTGGGAGGAAAGACTTATCTAACTGGAAAATCACCGGAGTCCGCCGGGAAAGCGGGTGCCCCGGCGACGGTGGCCTGGAGCAAGGTGTCCGGTCCCGGTACGGTCACTTTCGCGGACGCCCATGCGCCGGTGACTACGGCGGCGTTTTCCGCAGTGGGCGATTACCTGCTGAAACTGGCGGCCGACAAGGAGCCGGTGAGCCAATCGTCCACCCTGATGGTACGGGTGATTGCGCCTCCGCCCGAGACGCGCCTTGAGCCGGTCGAGCCCCTGATTCACACGATCAACAGTCGTTTTTGGAACGGCAGGGTGAAAGCCCAGATCGTCAACTGGATTCCTCATTGCATCAACAAGTTGAACGACCCGAAGTTGAAGGAAGGCGGCATCCATTTCTTCATTGCCGCAGCTAACAAGCTGGCCGGGAAGCCACCGGGAGAGCCTCCGGGCCCCGTTGCCGTGGATGCCTGGACCTACAATGTCCTCGAGTCGATCTGCCTTGCCCTGATGATCGATCCGCAGGGTGACGCGGAGATCGTTGCGGCCAGAAAGGCGATGCTCGCGACGCTGGACGATTGGATCCCCAAAATCCTGGCCGCCCAGGAGCCCGACGGATACCTGCAAACGACTTTCACGCTCAGCGGCCGCGAGCGTTGGTCGCCGGAGCATCGCAGCGATCATGAGGGATACGTCGCCGGCTATTTTCTCGACGCGGCCGTTGTCCACTATCTGATGACGGACAAGAAGGATGCCCGCTTGTACAACGCGGCCAAAAAACTGGCGGATTGTTGGTATAACAACCTCGGCCCGGCACCGAAAAAACCGTGGTATGACGGCCACCAGGCCATGGAAATGGCCTTGCTGCGCTTCGGCCGGCTCGTCAGCCAGACGGAAGGTGCGGGCAAAGGCGATAAGTATATCGCCCTCGCGAAGTTCCTGTTAGACTGTCGCCGGGACGGGCAGGAACTCGACCAGAGCCACCTGCCGGTCATCCGGCAGTACGAGGCGGTGGGACATGCGGTGCGAGCGACTTACTCGTACGCGGCCATGGCCGGCGTGGCCATGGAGACCGGCGACGTTGACTATCAGAGTGCCGTCACGTCGGTTTGGAACAACCTGGTCCACCGCAAGTATTATGTGACCGGTGGTATCGGCACCGGCGAGAGCCCGGAAGGGTTCGGCCCTGACTACTCGCTGCCACAGCAATCGTACTGCGAGGCGTGTGCCAGTTGCGGTGAGATGTTTTTCCAACACCAGATGCACATGATGTGCCAAGACGCCAAGTACGCCGATCTGTATGAAGAGTCGCTCTACAATGCGGTGCTGGGCTCGATCGATTTGGAGGGCAAGAACTTTTACTATCGGAATCTGCTCAATTCCAAGTGGGCGCGTTACCCGTGGCACGCTTGCCCGTGTTGCGTGGGCAACATTTCCAGGACGCTGCTGATGCTGCCCACCTGGATGTATGGCAAGAGTGCCGACAGCATTTACGTCAACCTGTTTATCGGCAGCACGGTGACGGTCCGCAACGTCGCCGGCACCGACGTCGGGATGGTGCAGGTCACGGATTATCCTTGGAGCGACAAGGTTTCCATCACCGTTAATCCAGCGGTCGCCAAGACCTTCAGTATCCGGATCCGGGTACCCAACCGCAGTGTCAGCGATCTCTACGCCGGCACGCCGGAGGCCGACGGCATCACGGCGATTGCGGTCAACGGCTCCACCATTACTCCCCCGATGGAAAAGGGTTATGCCGTGATCGCCCGCAATTGGCAAACCGGTGACAAGATCGATGTCGTGCTTCCGATGAAAATCCAGAGAGTCAAGGGGATCGACAAGATCGCCGCCACTCGTGGCCGGGTGGCGCTGCGCTATGGTCCGCTGATCTATAATGTCGAGCGCCTTGACCAGGATCTTGAAAACGTGCTCAGCCCCCAATCATCCTTGAGCACCGAGTGGCGGGGTGACTTTCTGGACGGAGTGATGGTCATCAATGGCACCTGGGTCAACGGCTCGAAGTTGCTGGCAATCCCCCACTACGCCCGGGAGAACCGCCCGCTCGATACTTCCAAAGATCGTTCCGTTGTTAGGTCGGCGGTCTGGTTGAAGGACCAGTGAGTCTGCGGCCTGCTGGAGAATCGATGCAATACGCATGGATCCTGTGAGCCGCATCAATCAAACTTCGCATCAAACGCCGTGGCGGACAGCACCCAATCCTCCGCCATGACCCGGGTGATCTCGAATTGCCGGGATTCCGCGCCCGCCGTCCTGCGGATTTCCAAGGTCACGCGGTGGATCTTTTCGTCGTCCGAAAATATCCGCTCCATCGCCTTGGCCTGGGGTGAATCCACCCGGCAGTATCCGCAGAGCAGGTCTTGCCCGTCGGGCAGCAACGCACTCGCTTCGGGTGAGCCAATGCCAAAGCAAATCCATCGGCTTTCGTCCTTGAAGGGACCGTTGAAGTACGTGTCCTTGACCACGAAAACCCGCACCTGCGCAACATCCGCCCGCCCCTCCAATAGATCCTTCCAAGGTGGCCTGCTGGTTCTTGCGAAGGCGTCGAAATCCATCTTCCAGACGCCCGCGTCATCGGGTGTTAGAAATGCCAGCCGGGCGGTGGGTTCATCCTTTCCCGAGTAAACTGTCAATACTCCCTCCAACAGCAACCCGTCCACATCCATGCTGGTGAGCCAGACACTGTGGTCGAAGCAACCATCCCGGGCGGGGGTTTCCGCGAGGAATTCCACCACTTCGGCGGGGGTCGCTCCGCCAAGGCGGAAAAAGGTTGCCACTTTGGCGGGATCCCGATTGGCAAGGGCCCGTTTCACCAGATCGAGCGCAACGTCCTCGGTGGGTGACACGAATTTGGAGACGATCCTCACGTCCATTTCCGAACGTGTCGCATCCGCCGCAGGATGCGGGCGTTTGTGTGAGCGCAGCCAGAACATCATGAATCCACCGATCACCAACAGGGTCGTCAGGGAGAGTATCAATGACCACGTCACGATCATGCTGTGTCGGGCGGCGGCCGTGGCTGATAAACCATCCACCGGCACCATTCTTCGGCGAAACATCGATCCACCCATGCTCGCTTCAGGACTCCGCATCCGCGTCACCTTGCCCAGCTTGAGCACGTTTTCCGTCGGAGTGTGATCTGCCTGGACATCACGTTGGATATTGGCGGGCTCCATGGAAATCGTGGGGACGGAATGGTGGTAATGGATCAACGCGGAATCATCGTGATGCGCAAGCGGTCGTAACGGTCTTGCGGACGGAACAACCAGCCCGGTTGACGATCCAACACCTCATGACCGGTGAGCATGAACTCGGGAAGAAATTGGTTGCTGTTCGGTTCGTAAACCTCCCGTCCGGTGTAATAACCGTGGATGCGATACTCCACATTGTTATCGAAGCCATAGCTCTGCTCAGGCGGTCCGTTTTCCGATATCCGGTCCGGCGTGGACTTCTTATCCTCGCGCATGACCACGAGTTTCGCCCCGCTCCATGGTTGCCGGGGTTGACGCAAATACCCCCAAAAACGGGTTTTTTCGACGAAGTATCGCCTCCCGTAATAGAAATTTCCGGTGGGTTCCGCCGCGGTTCTCGCGTTCCGTTCCTCGACCGATGGCCCCCCCAGGTTGCCTGATCCCAGCGACGATGTGCCGCACTGGGTCAGCACGCAGCACAGCGCCGACAAGGTCACGATCTTCCATGCAAAGGTTAACATGCGGCGGAAAATAAGCACGCATCCCGCCATCCGGCAAGCACCGAAACCGGCTCATGCGTCATTTGAAATTTTCATCGAATGGCGTGGCGGACATCACCCAATCCTCCGCCATGACCCGCGTGATCTCAAACTGCCTGTCTCCCGCGCCCTCAGTCCGCCGGATCTCCAAGGTTGCCCGTTTCAGGTTCTTGTTGTCGGGAATCGCTGGCTCCGTTAACCCCATCCGCTCCATGGCCACCGCCTGCGGGGACCGCCTCCGGCAGTAACCAAAAAAATTCACCTCCAAATCGGGGGAGGCCATGCCATAACAGACCCACTCCTTATCATCGCTGAAGGGACCGTTGTAATAGTTGTCCTTCGCAATCACGACGCGCACAAGACCTTGTCCGCTCTTCATCGCCAGCAGCTCGGTCCATGACGGATTCACCGTCCGCGCAAAAGCGTCAAAATCAATTTTCCAATGCCCTTTTTCATTGGGTGTCAACAGCGCCAAGCGATTGTGCGGCTTGCCTCGCAGCAGGGTGTTCACGACGACTCCGTCGATCAAGAGGTTGTTCGCATCTATGCTGCTGAGCCAACGATAGCCGATGATTGCGCCATCCAGCACCTCCATGTTCCGCAGGAAATCGACGACCTTCCCGGGGTTGGCCGATCCCAAGTGGAAAAACTCCTCCACTTTGCCGGGGTCACGGATCTTGAGCGCCTGCTTTACCAAATCCAAGGCGGCAAACTCCAATGGGGATTCGAACCGGGAGACGACGCGCTCTTGGAGCTCGGGGGTTGCCACATGCTTACTCACGGCTGCTCCATCATGATTCATCGTGAAGCGCAGCAACAACCACAATGCGATGCTCAGAACGCCTAGGGTCACCACCACTAACACCAATGACCACGCCACAATCATCGTCCGCCAACTGCTCCGTTTGTGCTTGGTGCCTGCGCCGCGCCTTTTTTCCCGCCGGATCAGCTTCCGCAGTCCCGTGCCCGGAGTACGTGCGAGGCGTCCGAGACTCGGCGCGTCCCCAAGCGTCCGTTCGATGCGCTTGGCACGTACCGCCCGCTGAATATCATGGTGGTTCATGTTAGAGATGAGCATTATGCGGGATGACCGTGATCCGCAAGCTTGAATCACCTCGCCTTGTAAATGATGGATTCCCCGCTTGGCAGACGCCCGTAACCTGCCGATGCTGCCGCCATGTCGCGCATTCTGATCACCTTGGGAGACCCCGCCGGAATCGGCCCTGAAGTCATCGAACGGGCCTTGGATTCCGGTCAATTGCCTGCCGGATTTGAGTTCGTGGTGCTCGGCGACCGCCGCGCGGGCACCCCCGGCCAACCGGATGCCCGCTCGGCCGCCGCCGCCATGGCCGCGCTGGATCAAGCGGTCGGGGAACTCGCACAAGGCCGGGCTGCTGCCGTCGTCACGGGTCCTGTATCCAAGGAGGGTTTGCAAGCCATCGGCTTCCCCTTTCCCGGTCAGACGGAGTATTTCGCACACGCATTCGGTGTTGAAAATTTCGGCATGTTGCTTGCCGGTGCCACCCTAACGGTTGGACTGGCGACGATTCACGAACCGTTCGTTAGAGTGCCGGAGTTGCTCAGTGTGGACCGGATCCATCGAATCGGCCTGCTCACCGCCGGGTTTCTCAGGCGCCGTGGCATCGCCCGTCCGCGCATCGCGGTGGCCGGACTCAACCCGCATGCCGGCGAAAACGGGGCCTTCGGCGATGAGGAATCCCGTATCATCCTGCCGGCCATCCGACGCTTGAACGCCCACGGAGCGGGATTATTCAGCGGACCCGCAGTCCCCGACGCGGTCTTCCGTGAGGCGGCACACGGCCAATTCGACGCCGTACTGGCGATGTATCACGATCAGGGATTGATTCCGCTCAAGTTGCTGGATTTCGACAACGCGGTGAATGTCACCCTCGGCCTGCCAAAACCCCGCACCAGCCCGGACCATGGCACCGCCTTTGCCATCGCCGGCCAAGGCCTCGCGAATCCGTCGTCCATGATCGCCGCCATCCGCCTCGCCTGCCAACTCGCCTGACCACCCGTGCCTTGTTGCGTGAATCGATCGAGGACTCGCTTACGCGCGTCTGCGGCGCAGGCCCAAGGCGGCCGCCCCCATGACGCACAGCACCATGCTGCCCGGTTCGGGGACGATCGTGATGGTCAAGCCAAGGGTCACGTCGTGGGTGACCTTGCGATTGATGACCGGGTTGATGGTGGATCCGTAAACCGTCATTCCGCCATTGGGCAGGATCCCACCGGGGACCGCCCACTCCATCTGCGTTCCACTCAAATCCGTATTGTAAAGGATGCCGAGTGATGCCTGATTCTGCGTGTTGAACTGCGGATTGGCACCGCCAATGTACTGATGATAGTCCTTAGCCAGAAGGTTATTCAGGGAGTAATGCGCGTCAATCAATGTGTCAATACCGGTCAAGCCGTTCGCAATGTAATCGCTGCCCGTTGCATCGGCGCCACCGGGCGTATAATCCAAATTGAGCATGTAAGCTTCAGAGAAGGTGGTGGTCGAAGGCGCCGCCGCAAGCGTCATCAGGAAATAGTTGGTATTGCCTTGCGTGACGAATTTGACCGACAGAATGTCCGCTGCCAAGCCCCCCGCCTGGTCACCGGAGGTGTCCAGAATGGTCACAACACCTGCCGCCCCCCAGTTGGCGATCAACGCGGCTTGCGCGAATCCAACATGCAATCCTGCCAAGACAGCCAAATAGTACAGTTTTTTCATATTCTGTTTTCTAATGGATCGGTTTCGACGGTCGAGACAACAGCGGAGCCACACAAGTGTCTTCGCTTGCCCGCTTGCAAATGTTGCGGCACTCTGCTGAGTGAGTCAGCGCAATAAGATCAAAACATCCTCCCGCCGCAAGAAAAAAATGCAAAAAAACGACAATCGTGGGTTTTCCCGGTTTTCCCGGTTTTTAGGCACGCGACAACAAGTCTAAACGACTCTAGATCAACGGGTTCCTGGCTTTCCGTACTCTCCTGCAGACCGGCCACGGCCACCACCATGTCCTGTTCCGTCATCCCTCTTTATGCCGTCCTCGGCCTTGATAGCAAACCGCGAAAACCGCGAAGCACCCGGCGATCATGGCCGCCAGAATAATCCAGAACAGCGTCCATCCCCGCCCGTCGGGCGTAAAGCATTGGCTGCGCAGCCAGCCACAAACCATGGCTCCTAACAACGGACCCACGCCGCCGGTCACCATGGACAGCAAGCCCTGCGCCTGCCCTTTCATTCCGGGATCCACCCGCCGGTCCAGAAATACCTGCGCCGTGATGAAATAAAAGGTGTAACACACGCCGTGCAAGGCGAGGCCCGCGATGTGCCAGAAAATCAATCCGTTCACGCCCGCATACGCGCTCATGGCAAACCGCAGCACCGATAACCCTAACGCCCACAGCAACACGGTTTTCACACGGAACCGCATCATCACCGTGCCCACCAGCAACATGCTCACTACTTCCAACACTTGGGCGATGGTCATGGTGCCCGTCGGATGGGGATCGCCCAGTACCTTCAAAAACTCCGGACCGTACATGTAAAACGCCGAGAGCGGTATGGAAAACAATGCCGTCACCAGGAAAAACACGCGGTGATCGCGCTGTTGCATCAGTGAAAACGCATTCAGCCCGAGACGACTTTTCAGTGACGTGTTCTGGCCAAGTGGTGGCGTGTGTGGTAACAGGAATGCCCCCAACCCCGCCAGCAAACGGGTGATCGCCGAGGCGTAGCCTGCCACCGGACTGGTATCCGCGTGCAATACATAACTCGTGATCAGCCCACCGGCCACCCATCCCAGCGTCGCCCCCACCCGGACGAGCGGAAATTGGCGCTCGCCGTGCGTGAGAGACGTCAGCGCAATGGTCGCCATCAGTCCCCATGACGGTCCGGAAAAAAGCGAATACAGCCCTAACAGCCCGACGAACCATGCCGGATGCCAACCCGCATCGAGCGTGCCAAAGGCCGCCACCAACAACACCGCACAGATCAGCGAGGACCACGCGAACAGCCGGTCCGCCGGTATCCGCTGGTCGGCCAAGGCCCCGCCGATCAACGGTGAGATCAAGGCACAAAGCGGCGGCACCACAAACACCACCGCCACCCAATCCCCCAGACCCCGCGCCCCCAGGATGTTTGTCAGTGCCGGATACCAGAACCCAGGCGTCATCCCATGAAAGAAAAAAACCACCCACAACGTGGTGAACACCACCCTGGGATTCGTCCGCATGTTCTCAACGCCTCGCACCTGCACGAGTCTATCCCACCCGCGTCCGCTGGGAAAGGAGGATCCTGAATATCTCCGCTACGCTGACCAGGGTTTGATTGTGGTGGGCGGGGCCGGAAAAAACTTATTTTATTGCTTGGAAAGGAGGGATTTCATTGTTAATAACTCCGCATTAAGCCGTTCACCATCGTCATGCACGCTCTTCATACCATAATCCGTCGCATTCCAGGCATGGTGTCTGTCGGCTTTGGCTGTCTCTGGCTCACCTTGGGGCAGGCGTGCTTGTCGGCCCGGATTGAAGAAGGAATTGTACCTTCTGGATCTGGCGGATGGCCCCGAGTACCGGGCGTGCCCCGTGACCCGAACATGGCCAGCCAGCCCGGCATGCCCGGCGATCCGGATATCCCCGGCACGTCGATTGAGCCCGCCATGCCCGATGGATTTCCCGGGTTTTCCCCAGCCACAAATCCTTTTGCCGTGCTGCCCGGTGCGTCCCAGCAACCGGGCGCTGCGGCCGATCCGAGTGCGGCAAGCCCAACGAGCGAACTTTTCGGCAACATGTCGGGGTTGCCGTTAGGGAGTGTGTTCAAGGATGACCACCGCGGCGGTTTCAGCATGACCGCCACGTTGACCGGTACCTACGACTCTAATGTCGCAGGTGGCCAGGCTTCTTCGGGCTCGCAGCAGCAGGATGATTATTTTTTCAGTCTCGGAGCGGATCTGAGTTATTTATCGAGGGGCCACCCCTTCACGTTTGGCGCCAATTACCGCGGTCGTTACGACCAGTATTGCAATCTGTCGGACTTCAGTGGCTACAGCCAGGGTGGCGGCTTGATCGCCAATTACGAGGGGAGCAGGGTCACGGCCACGGCGACCGCCGGCTACAACTCGGACCGGGGAAGCCCGCGCAATTACAACTATGACACGACCTTTGGTGGAAACCCGAGCGACGACTTCAATCAGAATTTCAATCAGGGCGATTTCAATCGTGTCAACATGGGTACCAGCTTGGTGGTGAATTATCAGGGGCCCAAATTCACTGCTTCGCTCCGCGCAGGCATCGACTGGGATCAAGGAAGCAACGAAAATGCATCCTCTGCTTCTTCCTCCACCGTTGAGAGCACCAGCATCCGTGCGGGTCTGTCGGCCCGGTATTGGCTCACCAATAATATCTCGCTGACGGGAAATGTTGATCAGATTTCCACCACGTGGAGCGGGAGCGGCTATGGTGACACGGATGATTTCGATCTCGGGCTGTCGGCCTTGTGGAGGTATTCGGTGCTGACCGAGTTCGGCCCTGGCATCCATTACACATCCAACAGCGGCGATTCCGCTACTGGCGGTGTTTCCCTACCCGGCCGGACTTCAATCGGACCCTCCTTCACGCTGAATTACCAACTGGGCAGTAGAGTGACGCTGGCCTCCATGGTGGCCATGGATTTTCCCGAATATGACAACGGCCAATCTGCGGATCCGACGCTTTCGGCAGCGGTTACGCTGAACTATCAGGCCTCGCCCTTGTGGGGGATGAATCTATCGTATGATCGGGATGTGCAGTCCGATCCCTCGAGTCCGGGGGCTTTCTATGCAAGCGATTCATTGCGTCTTGGCTACCACCGCCAGATCAGCCAGTTTGCCTTGAACCTCGGCGTGTCTTATCTAACCAGCCGCGCGGTTGAGGCAAAAGGGATGCTAGGAGGCAGGCCGGACAGCGACACTTTGAGTTTGGACAGTTCGCTGAGCATGCCCGTTTTCACGAATACAGGTACCGCCAGTGTGTTTGTCCGTTACTACGACCAGGCCGGTGTGTACACGAACAGCAGTGCGGGCAGCACGGGCAATTCCTGGGATTCCTTCCAAACCGGCTTCAGCATCAGCCGCAGTTTCTAACGGCTGCAAGCCACATCCTGCCGGGCACTTGGATCTTTCGCGGATATCTGAAAAAAATCTTGATGGTTCGGGGTTGCTGGGTATGTTTCCGGCGCCAGGATATGGCCCGCATTCCATCACATATTTCAGACACCTATGAAATTTCCCGCCTTTGTTTTGTTTCTCACCGGCATGCCGGTTTCCGTGGTGCCCGCGCAGGATATCCGTGCCGAAATGGAGCGGGCCGCGGGTTTTGGGCGCGACGCGGCATCACATGTCGTACGCAACGAAATTCAGCCGTACTGGGTGGCTGGAGCTTCACAGCTCGTTTATCGGGTGAAACGACCGCCTAACGAACACCGCTTTGTGCAAGTCGATCTGAAATCCGGTGACAAGTCCCCGGCGTTCGATCATGAGGCGCTGGCGAAAGCACTCGCCAAGGCCGCCGCGCAGGATGTCCGCGCCGATTCATTGCCGCTCGAACAAGTCGAAATCACCGCCAAGCCCGGCATCGTCCGCTTCAAGGCGTTCGGGAAAGTCTGGCGTTTTGAGGCATCTAACACAACCGTCGTGACCGATGACGCGCCGCCGCAGTCGGCCCGTCCCATGTCGCATGCGGAAGCAGGACTTGCCGCCCGCAACAACAGCAGCGCGCCATCCATCACCCTCGCAAATGACACCGCTGCCCCGAACTCCCCGCTGGCGAGCAGGGTCGCGACTGACGCCCTGTCATCCGCACCCAGTACCAGCAAGGAGGAAGCCGCGGACAAACCGCAACCCAAAAAGCCCGACGAACAATCAGCCTCACCCGACGGCCAGTGGCGGGTTGTGATCCGTGACCTGAATCCCGCGCTCGAACCCATTGCCGGAGGCGACCCTGTTCCGTTAGCCACCGACGGGACCAAAGAAGAACCCTACACCGGACCGCTGCAGTGGTCGCCGGATTCGAAAAAACTCATCATCTGGCGTACCCGGGACGCCGAGACCCGGAAAATCCACATTGTCCAGTCATCGCCGCCCGACCAACTCCAGCCGAAGCTCCTGACGCTGAATTATGCGAAACCCGGCGACCCGATCCGCCAGACGAAACCTTATTTGTTTGATATAGCAAGCCGGAGCAAGCTCACCACCGACACCGCGCTGTTCGACAATCCGTGGTCGATACAAGCGCACTTCTGGATGGAGGATTCCTCGGAGTTTACTTTTGTCTACAATCAACGTGGCCATCAGGTGATGCGGATCCTGGGCATTCGCGCGGATTCGGGAGCGGCCCGCGTTATCATGGAAGATAGCAGCAAGACGTTCATCAATTACTCGGATAAATTCTATCTGCACCGCATCGCCGCCACCCGTGAACTGGTGTGGGCCTCCGAACGCGACGGCTATAACCACCTCTATCTGATAGATGAGGCCGCGGGAAAAATCAAGAACCCGATCACCAAGGGGGATTGGAATGTTCGCAAGGTTGTGGAAATCGATAACCAGAAACGCCAGCTTCTGCTCGAAGTCTGTGGCATGCCGGACCAGGATCCCTATCATCAACATTTCGTTCGCGTGAACTTCGACGGTAGCGGATTCACCCGCCTCACCACCAGTGATGGTACCCACAAAATCGAATTCTCGCCGGACCGCCAATGGATCATCGATTCCTGGTCACGCGTCGATCAACCGCCCGTCGTCGAACTCCGGCGCGCGGATAACGGCCAACTCGTCGCCGAACTCGAACGGGACGATGATTCGGCACTGCAAAAAACCGGTTGGAGCAGGCCGGAGCGCTTCACGGCCAAGGGGCGCGATGGCAAGACGGACATCTACGGCATCATCATCCGCCCGACCCGCTTCGATCCCAACCGCAAGTATCCGGTTGTCGAGGATATCTATGCCGGTCCGCAGGACCACTTCGTACCCAAGAAATACTTCACCTGGTCTAACAAATACGCCATGGCCGAACTCGGCTTCATCGTGGTAAGCATCGATGGCATGGGCACCAACTGGCGGAGCAAGGCGTTTCATGACGTCTGTTGGAAGAACCTGGCGGATTCCGGGTTTCCGGACCGGATTGCGTGGATCAAGGCGGCAGCGGCCACGCGGCCGTGGATGGATCTGACGCGTGTCGGCCTATATGGCGGCAGCGCCGGCGGCCAGAGCACCCTTGCCGGTCTGCTTCATCACGGGGATTTTTACAAGGTGGGGGTCGCGGATTGCGGTTGCCACGACAACCGGATGGACAAGATTTGGTGGAACGAAGCGTGGATGGGCTGGCCTGTCGATGAAAGCTATGCCCGCAATTCCAATGCCACCCATGCCGAAAAACTCACAGGCAAGCTGATGTTGGTGGTGGGCGAAATCGACCACAATGTGGATCCGGCATCGACCTCCCAGGTCGTCGCCGCCCTGCAGAAAGCCGGTAAAAATTTCGACTTCCTGCCCATCATGAACGCCAACCACGGTGCTGCGGAATCCCCCTACGGCAAATACCGGCGCGCGGAGTTCCTCGTCCGCAACCTGAGTGCCAACGGACTTCCAACCCCGTGATGCTTGATTGTTAGATAAGGATGCCCTTGGCCACCGTGGCGCGGACATTACGTCGCTGTGCTCGCCCTGCGGGTAGCCTATGGCTAGCTATCTCCGCTCCGGTTCTGTCCGCCGCCATTTTTCAGCATGGCATCATTGCAAGCACTGCTAAAACAAGGGCACAGGTCAAGTGATCTGATTTTGGGAACCGCTCATGGACCAAGCATGGCCATGGGAGATTCGGAGATCGCCCTTCGTTGCGTCCTGCTTTGCGCCCTTCCTTGAAGGGCCAGGCATGGCTGTTGAGAGACGGGAGAATTACCATCCGCCACTGTCGCCGCCGCCACGCCGATCACCGCCGCCTTTATAGCCGCCGCCACGTCGATCACCACCATAGCCGCCGCCACGGCGATCGCCGCCGCCACCGCCGCCACCGCCACCACGGCGTTCACCGCCGAAGCCACCTGGCTTGGATTCCTTGGGTTCGGACGCATTCACGCGGAGTGCGCGTCCTTGGTAGTCATAGCCGTTGAACGCTTCGATGGCAGCATTCAGTTGGCTCTGGTCGCCGAGGGTCACGAAGGCGAATCCTTTGGATCTGCCGGTTTCCCTATCGGTGATGATTTTAACCCTTTCGACGGGTCCGTATGCGGCGAAGAGACCGGTGAGGTCTTCTTCCGTAGCGGTGTAGGGCAGGTTGCCCACGTAGATGTCCATTTTTTGTCTGTGTTATATCACGCCATCATGCGAGACACTCCTTGAGACCATGGCGTTAGAAACCTCGTGAAGTGCGTCCCTCCGGGAAATCCACGAACGGACTTGCGGTGTCTTTAGTTGCCCGCGGAGGGCTTGGCAAGAATTGTTTTCAGGAAAATCGTTTATTAATGGGTCATCGGGCTTTCGCCGGAGGCATCGCCGAGGTGGCTGAGCGAGGCGGGCAGGAAGCGCTTGAAGCGGGTTTTGTCGATGGATTTCATATATGCCTCTTCGGCGGAGATCATGCCGCTGCGGAGTTTCGTCCAGATTGATTCGTCCATGAACTGCATGCCTTCGCTCTTGCCGCCGGTGATGACGTCGTAGAGTTTCTGTGTGGCGCCTTCGCGGATGATGGCGCAGACTGCGGGGGTGGCGAACATGATTTCGTGGACGGCAGTGCGACCGGGTTTGTCGACACGTTTGCAGAGGAGTTGTGCGACCACGCCGCGGAGCGAGGCGGCGAGCATGGTGCGGACCTGGGACTGCTGGTCGGACGGGAAGACGTCGATGATGCGGTCGACGGTTTTGCGTGCGTTGTTGGTATGCAGGGTGCCGAAGACGAGCAGGCCGGTTTCCGCGGCGGTGAGGGCGAGCGAGATGGTTTCGAGGTCGCGCATTTCGCCGACGAGCACAATGTCCGAGTCCTCGCGCAGGGCGGCGCGCAGGCCATCGGCGAACGAGGGTGTTTGGATGGGCACCTCGCGCTGGGTGATGATAGATCGTTTGTTGCTGTGGACGAACTCGATGGGTTCCTCGACGGTGATGATATGGCGGTTGAAGTTGATATTGATATAATCCAGCAGGGCGGCGAGGGTGGTGGATTTGCCGGAGCCGGTGGGGCCGGTGACGAGCACCAGGCCGGAGCGCATGTGGCCGAATTGTTTGACCACCTCCGGCACGCCGAGGGATTCGAGCGAGGCGATTTCGGTGGGGATCAGGCGGAACACTGCGGCGAGGCCGTACTGTTGTTTGAGGTAATTGCAACGGAAGCGCGAGTCCACGTCCATTTCGTAGGCGAAGTCGAGATCGCCGGTATGCAGATAGTTTTCAAACGCCTTGGGATCGCAGATTTCACGCAGCAGGGCTCTGAAACTTTCGCCTTCGAGGATCTTTTGTTCGGGGATGGCGCAGACTGTTCCGTGGACGCGGATTTTCGGCGGTTGGCCTTCGGATAGATGAAGGTCCGATCCCTTTTGGGAGATCAGGTAGCGGAATAAACTATCGATGCGGGCCATGGGTGAGAAATACTAAATACTAAATACTAAATTCTAAATTCCAAACAGAGAGGAAGATGGCGCTGCGAATTTCTTTTCTTTGGTTTGGAATTCAGTGCTTAATGCTTAAAGCGTGGGGTTTCACATTCAGGATTTGAGGAAGTCCGTCATTTGGGTTTTGTCATCGGCGCGGTAGAGCACTTCGTCGCGCGAGATGATACCTTCCACATAGAGGCGGCGCAACGATTCGTCCATGGTGATCATGCCGACGTTTTTGCCGGTTTGCATGATACCCGGGAGCATGAAGGTTTTGCCTTCCCGGATGCAGTGGGCGACGGCGGGCGTGTTGACGAGGAATTCGAGGGCGAGCACCCGGCCGGTGCCATTGGCGCGAGGCACGAGTTGTTGGGAGAGGATTCCGCGCAGCGACTCGGAAACCATGACGCGGATTTGGTCGCGTTGGTCGGTGGGAAACACGTCGAGCACCCGATCCAGGGTTCGCGGGGCGTTGCCGGTGTGGAGGGTTCCCAGCACCAGGTGACCGGTTTCCGCGGCTGTTAGGGCGAGTTGGATGGTTTCCAGGTCGCGCATTTCACCGACCATGATGACGTCGGGGTCTTCGCGCAAGGCGCCACGCAGGGCTTTGCCGAAGGATTCGGTATGGGTATGGACTTCGCGTTGGTTGACGTGGCAGCCTTTGGATTCGAACACATATTCGATGGGATCCTCAAGGGTGAGGATATGGTCCTCGCGGTCACGGTTGATGAAATCCACGAGAGCGGCGAGGGTGGTGGATTTTCCCGAACCCACGGAACCGGTTACGAGCACCAGGCCGTTCTGATAGCGGGTAAGCGGGAGGATGTGTTCTAACGGCAGGCCGATGTCCTCGATGGAGCGGATTTGGGTGTTGATGATACGGAAGGCCATGTCATAGCCGAGACGTTGTTTGACGACGGACGCACGGTAGCGGCCGTGGACATTGGAGTAGGCGAAATCGATGTCGCCTTTTTTCTGGAGGCGGTCCCACTCGGGGTCGCCGAGGAACGAGCGGGCGAGGCGTTCGGTGTCTGTGGGTGTGAGAGGCGGGTGGTCGTTCCAAATCGGCGCGAGGGTGCCGAAGCGTCTCCAGGCGGGTGGGAAAGCGGTCGGCAGGTGGAGATCGGAGCATTCGTACTCGCGTCCGAGTTGGAGGTATTGATCGACGTGGTCCAGAACCTGATGTGCTGACATGATGCGGGTTTAGCTGGATTTGGGAATTCGGGCGGGGCGGGATGGGATGCGGTTGTCCTGTACAGCGCAGGCGAGTCGTTCGATCATCCAGCGTTTGAAATGATTGGCCAGCCAGATTTTCACCATCGGGCGGGCGGCGGACCAAGTGATATCCAGCAGGGTGGCGGGGAAGCGGCGGCGTTTTTTCGCCTGCGGATTCTTGCGGCGGAACAAGCAGCTTGCGAGGAAGCCCGAAGCGAGCGAACCCAAGCCCCAGGCGGCCGGATGATGTTCCAGGGATGAACGGATCCGGGACGGGATGTCGAGGCGGCTGCGGAGGGCCGTGACCTCCTGCCCGAGACATGAGCGAGCCACCGACCCAAGGTCGATCAGACGTTGGATTTCCGGGTTTTCTTGAGGTTTTCGATCCATTCGCGGTCTTTTTTGAATTCAGCACGGGTGACGGGAAAAGCGGGCGCAGCCGGGGATTTCGCGGCCCGCGCGAGTCCCATGGCGGCCACCAGATGGAGGATGCCGACGCCGATGGCCAGCCAATACCATGGCCAGCCTGTGGCATGGGCAATGCCCGCGATCACACCGGCCAGCAGCAGCATCCACATGAAACACGCACACACCAGAGCCATCAGGACCAAGAGCAAGCGGCGTGCTCCCACATGGGCGGCCTCTTGGAATTCCAATGCGATCAACGCGAGGCGTGACGCGATCAACGCGAGCAGTGCTTCCTGCCAATTCGCGGGCAGCTTGGTTTCCCAAAACCGTTCCTTGCCGGGTGTTTCCATTACGGGAGTGGTTGCGATGTCTGATGCGGGCTTCATGCTGCGCCAAACATCCGCGCCTAACTGATGTTAGATTCCGTTTGACGGGATGCTTGCCCGGGGTGGTATCTAACGGCGCACAATGAGGCCGATGAGGAAACCGAGTGCCAGGGCGCTGACGACGCACTGGGTCGGGTTTTGGCGGATGTAATCCTCGGCAGTCACGTGCAATTCCCGGGCTTTCACACGGGTATCCTCCCATTGATCGGATGCGACTTCCTTGAGGTGTTGGGCCTTTTCGGTTGTGGCCGTCTTGAGAGCGCTGGCCTTGACTGTGGCACTGTCACGAAAATGTTGAGCGGATTCGACGGCGCGTTCTTTCAAGGCGCTGGCTTTGGTTTCGGCGGATTGGACGAGTTCACGGGCTTTTTCGCCAGCGGCGGCGCGAAGGTCGTTGGCGGCCTGGGAGATCGAGGGCATGGGGGAGCAACCGATTTCGGGATCGGGACTTTCGGGGGTGGGAAGTGGATTGGACATGGCTTGATTTTGAGTTGGGACAAACCCTCATGGCTTGTCCTTGTGCGCAATAAGTCGCACTTTCCAGCGCGGGTTGCAAGGCGCGACTTGCAAAATGCGCATCATTCTTTTGGGGTGACGATTT
This sequence comes from Akkermansiaceae bacterium, assembly GCA_903888515.1. Classification (GTDB taxonomy): domain Bacteria; phylum Verrucomicrobiota; class Verrucomicrobiia; order Verrucomicrobiales; family Akkermansiaceae; genus Luteolibacter. Next base: position 29,732 of record CAISTY010000060.1, read on the forward strand.
TGGCTTTGGGTGCCGGGACCAGGAGTTCGTGCTGTTCCGGGGGTGGCGTGGTGAACATGGCATTTTCCCACTTGGGATTTTTCAAGGGACCCGTGCCGCGGAACTGGAACATGCCGTAGAACGGTCGTAGTGGCAGGGTGATCAAGCCGAGCAAGCCACGGGCGTTCATGCGCATGGTCATGTCGAAGGTGCGTTCCTGCAAATTAACCGCGCCATCGCCCGTGAAGGTCAGGGAGGTGGAGCTGGTTCGGAAATCCCTGGTGCTGAGCGTGCCCTCCTTGATCTTGAAAGTGCAGAACGCGCTATTGGCACGCTCGAAGCCGATGCTGCGGTCATTCAGCACCCCGCTGACCAAGGGGCTGAGCGGGCCAAAGATGGGGACGGCAAACAATTCCGTTTTTTCCACCGCGAACAACCCCTCGCCGGCCATCGTTTCCACCCGTGCGTCCCTGAGGGAGAAATTGAGTCGTCCGGTGATGTTGCCGCCGCCCTTCATTTGGAAACCATAAGTGGATGCCAGCGCGGGAATCGTGAGCCGGGTCCAGCTCAACTCACCCTCAAGCAGTCCACCGCCACGGCGGTCGAAACGCGCCACGACGGGACCGTCGAACGCGCTGAGTTTCAAGTCATCGACCGTCACGTGCTTCCCGCGGACTGTGACTTTTCCGTTAGGTTTGTCCAAGGTGAGGTTTTCTCCGAGAAACCGATAGTCCGCGGCGGCGTCGGTGTTGAAGGAAATATTCAGTGCCGTGCGGCCCTGCGGGGTGACGTCCACCACGCCGGAGCCTTTGATTTCCGGGGGGCGGTGGAAGCGGTAAACTTCGAGCGAATCAGCCACTTTCGGCGCAAACAGGCGGACCATGGGGGCAGCCCAGATGGCGCCTGCGACGTTTTCCACCTCGACGAGATGGCTGGGTTCGTCATAACGGACGCGGCCGACCTTGACGGTGCCCTGTTTGGGGCCGTTGAAGGCATCACGCAGGGCATAGTTCTGATAGTTGAAGACCACGGTGCCGTCGAAGAAATCGAGTTCTTGAGGGCTGAGTGAGAGACGGCACTCGGCGGAATTCACGGGCACGCCCTTGTAGTTGACGTTTTGGACTTTGGCGTCGCCGACAAAAGCCCAGGAATCAGGGACATCGGCATCGAAGCCACCTTCGAGCGTGACTTTGGCTTCGGCCCCCTTTCGTTCGCTGAAATCATTGAGTACTTGCTCCAGTGGCTCGCCGATGAAAAACGGACGGTAAACCGGAATCGGCAGGTTGGTGTCGAGAGCCAGACGGATCAGCGGCCATTGGATCATGGCCTTGCCACGGATCTCCCCGTTCGGACGGGTCAAGCGCACATCTCTCAAAAACAGATCATTGTCCCGCCATGAAAACGCACTCTGCACGGTATCGAATCGGGTTCCCCGGATGCTAACGGAATCGCAACGGGCCTGGCCGGTCATGTGGATTTGCAGGTTGTTGTGTTCATCCAAGCGGAACTCACCTGCCGCCTCGAGTGTTTGACTGCCGCCCATGACCACATCACGCAGCGTTGGCAATCCCAGCCATGCATCGAGCAAGCCGGGGATTTCCAGTGACGAGTGCACATCGAAGCGGCCTTCGCGAGCGCCGATGTCATAGTCAAGGTGTCCATCCAATGTTCCGCGCGAGTCTGTGGCGTGCAGCGAGGTGATGGTGATCAAGTCGCCCGTGATCTCGGCTTGCGCCTCCACCGCATCGAGCCAATGCTGGTTTTTTCCGACCCCCTTGGCATGCAGCGTCAGCTTGGACTTGAGTGCCGTGCGTTCGTTTGCGTCGCTTTCAATGGCGACCCGGAGTTGCGGTGGGTGCCCGGCGTCGAATTGCCATTGATTGAGTTCCCGGATTACGCGAACGAGCAGTTCGCGGCGTTTTTCCATGTACAAAGTGTCGGGTGCTTGGCCCGCTTTGGGTTGATAGCCGACGAGGCGTGCGTTGATGTGGATTTCGATGCCGGCGATGCGGCCGCTGGCGTTGCGGATTTCGATCCGTTGATCGCCAGGCATGAGCAGGGTCCCATTGACGTCGGTGATTTCCAACGTCGTGGATGTGGGCTTGTCCTGGCCAAGTGGCAGAATGAGTTGTGCGTCCTTGAGTTCGATTTTGGTGAGGTGGATGATGCCCCGGGCGAGTTTGGTTTTATCGAAATTGAGGATCACACTCACCAACCGGGAGATTTCATGGTGATGCTCCGGATCGGAAAATATCCGCACGTCGGTGGCGGTCACGCCGCGCAACGGGCGATAGCTCAATCTGCCGATTTTGACATGGGTGCCCTGTTTGCTGATTTCCCGTTCAATGGCAGCTCGCCATGATTCCGGCAGGCCCGTGTGGTTGGCCCACCAGAGGATCCCGAGTCCCGTCAAGACCGCCGAAACGATCATCAGGAACGCGAAAGAGCGGAGGTTCCGGGTGAGGTGCAGATAGTGCATGGGGCGTTGCAGGAAGTTTAGTCCATGCTGGACTGGGCGCAAGCCTTGGGAATGTGGAACCCCGGCATTTGACTTGTTAGATCGTCGCCTCGGAACGGACGGAAGCTGCCAGATGTCCGCGACGGCGTGCAAGAATACGCCTCGGACCACGTAAGTAGAGGAACGCAAATCAACATGAAAAAACGCATTGCAACCTGTCTGATGTTGGCAGTCATGAACACCGCTTGTCCTGCCGCTCCTGAAATCAATCAAACCAAGCTCCCCGACGAGGTCCGTGCCGGACAGATCCGGGACATGAAGTGGGGCATGTTCATCTGCTGGTCGTTCAGCACGTTCTACGGCCAGGAATGGACGCCGACCCGCGACAAGGACGCGGCTTTTTTCAAAGCCACCGGCTGCGACACCGACCAGTGGTGTCAAACGGCCAGGGATGCCGGCATGGGCTACATCCTGTTCCTTACCAAACATCACGATGGCTTCTGTCTGTGGGATACCAAGACCACGGAGAAAAAAGTGACCAACAGTCCGCTCGGTATCGACGTGCTGGCCAAGCTCCGCAAGTCTTGTGACAAATTCGGGATCAAGCTGGCGTTTTACTTCTCCGAGGGCGACTGGAACTGGCCGGGCGCGGTGGATGGCAAAGGCGGCAGCTCCGGTGGCGGCAGCAATCCCGAACTCAAGAAGGCCCAGCTCAAGGAACTTCTAACGGGCTACGGCCCCGTCGAATTCTGGTGGATGGACCATGCGGTTGGCACCGGCGGGCTGTCCCACCAGGAGACGATTGATTGGATGCACAAGTTCCAACCCAACACCTTCGTCGGATTCAACCACGGGGAACCGGCGGGGCGACTCTGCCTGCGGGAAATGGGCAAGCCCGGCAAACTCGGCGACAAAAACGCGTCCCATTACAACAAGGACGCCGAGGGCTCGTTCAAGGGCTATCAACTCGCCGAGTTTACCTATCCCATCCTGCCCGGCCACAAGGGCGGCGCGATGTGGTTCTACTCGCTGCCCATACACGACAACCTCTGCCATCCGGCGGACAAGCTGTTCAAGGACTATCAGGGTGCGCTGCAATACGGCAACATCTTCTCGATCGACGTCGGCCCGAACTATCAGGGGAAACTCCGTGACATCGATGTCAAGACCCTCAAACAAGTGGGTGAGATGATCAGGGCGGGCGCTGCGGCCCAACCCGGCATCCCGCCCGCCACGAAATAGGTGACATCCAATAAACCCAAACAGGAAAACCCCGAGCGAACTGCCGTCGAGCGCCCGGTTCTCAACCACATGGATGCCACAAAACTCCTCGCCCCGCTGCTCGGTCTTGCCGGGACTTTCTCCATCCATGCGGCAGCCTCCGCGGATTGGCTGATTGATCCATCTTCGTTCAAAGCGCAGATCCACCAAAACGCGGAACGCCATGAGGTGATTCTGGACAACGGCCTCGTGCGCCGTGTCATCCGCCTCGCGCCGAATGCGGCCACCGTTTCATTCGAAAACGTGATGACCGGGGAATCCATCATCCGCGGCGTGCGTCCCGAAGCACGCGTAATGTTAGATGGTGTCCGTTATGACATCGGCGGACTGGACGGCCAGCCGGTGCAGAATTTTCTCACAGTTGCAGAGCTTCATGGAGAATACCGGATTGGCCATCCTCGAACACGATGGCTCATACCCCGGCGACACCTGCGCCGCGACGAATCACCCGTTTCATCGGGGTTTTGAGGACTCCCAATGGGTGCAATGGAAGGCCATCACCGACTTCTACAAAAAACATCGCGACGTTCTCAACGCCGACCTCCTCCACCTGCGCCGCGCCGATGGCCGTGATCTGGATTATGTCCTGCACGTCAATCCCGCCGGCAATGAGAAGGGCTTGCTGATGATCTACAATCCGCTGGAGCAGGATGTCACCAAGACGCTGTGCATCCCGCTCTACTATACCGGCAAGACCACGACGGCCTCCCTGCGCGAGCGCGACGGCGCGGCCACGACCTTCAAGCTGGATCGCGAATACCACATCGAACTTCCGGTGAATGTGCCAGCGCAAGGTGTCACGTGGTTTGTCATCGAATAGGCCCCCGCCCTTGCTCCAACCCTCCGGTCAGGCCTAACGGATGTCCGAGGAGCCTGCCGCCGAAAAACCGACGGCAAGGATCACAATTATGGAAAGTTGTGGTGTATGACTCACTCGAGCACGCCGGCCCAAAAGCACGCGGGATCGGAATTCGATAGAACTGCCTTGGTTGTTAGTGTTCGTCCTCCGCCCCCGGAAGAACCCGCCCCGCCGCCCCCCCCGCATTCATTCCCGGCGCACGGCCAATGCTCCCCGTGGTTCCCTTACCACGATCCGGATACTGCGGCTTGCACCGCTGGAGTCCGAGCATACCACGCGGTGGGTGCCGGTTCGCAGGTCCCAGAATACGGTACCGCCGGACCGGGACCCGCCGATGTAGGCATCGTTGACAAACCAATGGAGCGTGGTGGAGGAATCGCCTGCGGTGGCGGTCAGGGGAATGCGCTGGCCGCCACGGGGGTTTGCGTCTCTCACATAAAGATAGGTGCTGCCATCAGCCGGCGAGGTGATGGTCAAACCGGTGTTGGCGGCCATGGACCCGGCATCACCGCGGCTGCGCAGAAACCCGGCCACCCGCGGCGGCCAAACCGCCTCGCGGCTGAAGCGGTGGACCTCACAAGTCTGATAGCGGCTCACGTTCCCGATGGCATGATCATGGACCGTTTTCGGACAGTTGGGACAGGGCGTCTGCCCGGATGCCGCGCAAACCTCGCGGGTCTCGACCGCGCCGGGCTTGGCAAACCACGGGCCGTTGCCATCCGGATAGAGCCGACGGATGATCTCCCACACCAGCGGTGCCGCGACCTTCATCCCGACCAGCGCGGGCGATGCACGGCCATCGGGATTTCCCAACCACACGCCAATCGCATATTCCGGGTTGTAGGCGACGGTCCACGCGTCGCGGAAGCCGGACGAGGTACCGGTTTTCCAGGCGAATCGCGCCAACCTGATATCGGCCACGGTGCCGGTCGAGCGCATCGCGCGCTCGTCGCCGCCCAACATGTCGGATATCAACCAGCAGGTTTCCTCCGAGAAGACCCGCGTGCCCTTTGATAGGAGAACAGGCGTCCCGCTTGTGAGGGCCGCCTGCCCGCCCCGGGCCGGGGTGGTGCGCCACGGCTGATAGATCCCGCCCCGCGCCAGGCAGGCATAGGCATTGGTTAGATCGAGCAGGGTCACTTCGGCGTTGCCCAACACCAGTCCGAGACCGTAATCCTCCGCCGGTCTGGTTAGCGTGCGGAGTCCCAACTCGCGGAGCCGTGCGTGAAACGCGGGTTGGCCCACCTCGCGTTCGACTTCGATCGCCGGCAGGTTGAGCGACTGGACGAGGGCGTCGCGCAACGTGACCACACCCCGGTAGCCCTTGTCGAAGTTCACCGGATCGTAGTCGCTGAAGCGCTCCGGCACATCGTAGAGCGCGCTCAGCGGCGTGTGCGTCCCGCGCTCGAACGCCATCGCATAGACGAATGGCTTGAGCGTCGATCCGGCCGAACGGCGGGCCAGCGCGGCGTTCACTTGCGCGTCTCTAACATGGGCGCGGAAATCCGGCGATCCGATCAATGCCCGGATCCCGCCCGTCCTGACATCCAGCACCACCACGGCCGCGCCGAGGATCCCGTCGACCGCCAGTCCGGGAACCAGTTTCGCAAGCGATTCTTCGGCGGTTAGCTGCAAATCCAGATCCAACGTCGTCGGGACACCGGTGGCCCCAGCGACGGATTGGCGGGCGAGCATGTCGCAGAAATGTGGCGCTTGGAACGGATAATGGTTCGGTTGGAAGCGGAGCGGCAGTGCGAGGGAATGGTCCATCTGCTCCCGGGTGATCATCTTGGTGGCTACCATTCTTGCCAGCACATATGCTTGGCGGCGCATTGCCGCGTCCGCGTGCCGCACCGGATGGAAACGGGTCGGCGATTGCGGAATACCGGCCAGCAATGAGGCCTCCGCGAGCGTGAGATCATGCGCGCCTTTGGCGAAATACCTGCGGGCCGCCGCCTCGACGCCGATCACGTTCGCGCCGAAAGGCGCACGGTTCAGATAGAGCGAGAGAATCTCCTCCTTGCCGATCTGCCGTTCCATCTGCAAGGCGCGGAACGCCTCGATGGTTTTGTTAGACAGGGTCCGCGCGTGGGGCGAGGACATCCGGATCAACTGCATCGAAAGGGTCGATGCGCCCGAAATCCGCCGCATGGCAGAGGCGGTCTGTTTGCACGAACGCACCACGGCGAGCGGGTCCACACCGGGGTGACTCCAAAAACGCCGATCCTCGGCCGCCACCACCGCCTTGGCGATCCAATCGTCATGGCGATACCCATAGCCGGGCACACTGTCGAACCCGCCATCCGCCAAGCGGACCCGCAACGGAACCCCGTCACGATCGGACCAGGTCACCCCGGCCGGAATTTGATAGAGCGGGCTGCGGTCGAACGGAAACAACACCCATAGCACCCCGATGCCCGCCACGGCCATGATCACGGCCGCAAGGCCTGACCACAGCGCGCGCCGCAGAATGCGGCGCATCCGCTTGACTCGGGGTGTGGAATTCATTTGGCGATGGTCATTTCGGTCTGGCTGGTCACGCTCCGGATCTCCGGATCATACATGCACTCGGCGGAAACCGGAGGCACGGTGAACCGGCCCGGCGTCACCGCTCGGGCGAGATAACAGAACACGGACTTTCCGGAAACCGGCTTGGTGAAGAGCAGCACCCGGTCATCACGGATATCACGCCGTGCGCACCAGTCGAACTTGGATGTCAGCCACGGCAGCGTTTGGGCGGTGTCGAGATTGGGATTCTCCACCTCCAAACCCGCGGGCAGCAGATCCTCGATGACGATGTTGTCATAGGTATGGCCATTCGGCTCAAGCGTGATCCGTGCAACCACCAGATTGTTTTGTTTGATCGTGGCCGGGTCGAGCGGCTTGCCTTGGTCATCGAGCCACTCGCGGGTCACTTTCATGCCACGGTTGCGGCTTTCGAGCTTCTTGTAATATTCCGCCGTGTCCACCGGCACGCCTTCGGACTCGAACGAATAATATAACAATCCGGGACCCTCGTTGGCGAGCGTCACCACCCCCAATTCGCCGCGGGCGATGTCCCACGTGCAGTCTGTATTGTGATCGAATGCCTCGGTGGCGCCGCCGGGCAGGGTGATAGACCCCTTGAACTCGCGCACGCCGCCTTTCACGCGCTGGGCGTATTTGCCGAGCGCCATCAGCGCCATCGCGCTGTCCTGGGTGGTTCCCCAGTAACCGTTGATCCGTGATTTGCCTAACAGCCTAACCAGCTTGAACACATCGTCGTTTTTCGGATCGATATCGAGCCAGGCGGAGAGCAGCAGGGCGGCATTGCGGTTCGGGCTGTTGAAGCAGCCGCCGAAGTTGCGGCTGCCCGGTCCCGGCAGGCCGAGTTCCTTGAGCAGCGCTACCGCCCGTTTCGGATCGCCGCCAACCAATAACGCCGATGCATTCATCAGTCGCGCGTAATACGACAAGCCGGATTTCATTTCCAACATCCGCTCCAGCCACGCATTGGACGGTTCGCCCGCAACCGCCAGCACATAACAGGCATAGGCGAGATTGTCGTAGAAGTATTCATTCCGCTCTCTGACATCGGGTACGGCCTCCACCGTGGCCCGCAAGGATTTTACTGCGCGATCCAGCGAACTCTGCGGCACTTCGTATCCCGCTTTCTTCGCTTCCAGCAGAAAGTGGGTGGCATAGCTCGTGCCCCAGGGATGGAGGTCCTGATAGCCCGGCCAATAGGAGAAACCGCCGTTGGCTTGTTGCATGGAGAGTATCCGCCAGATCCCGCTGTTCACATAATGGTTAACGCTGCCGCGCGTCATCGACTTGTCGAATGTCTGGTTCGCCAGGTCCGGCAGATAGAGTAGCGGAAACGCGGACGACGTGGTCTGCTCGATGCACCCGTGGGGATAGCGCAGCAGGAATTGCAGGCCGCGGCCCAACTCGAGTCCGGGTTCTTTGGAAACCTTGATTTGGCGTACCGTGGTTGCCGGCAGCCAGTTGGCCTGCGCGCTGATCACGAGGCTCTTGCCGGGTGCCAGCGAACCCGAATCCGCCACCACCTCGGCCGAGATCGGTGGCCGGACCGCTATCTCAATGGTATCCGAATATCTAACAGTATCCGCCTCGCAGCTCACCGTGCACAGGCCCTTGCCCGGCAGTTTGCCCGCGACCATCGGGATGGACACGGAGGCCGATCCGTCCTTGACGATGGTGATATCCTGTTCGTTAAGCGTGGTCGAAAGCGGGCCGCCGCAGGTGACCCGGAGTTTGGCGGTGATATCCCTGCCGATTTCATTGAACACGGTCACATCCATCTGGCATTCATCGCCGGGCGCGAGGAACCGTGGCAGCGACGCTTGCACGATCAGCGGGCGCTTCACCTTGACCATCCCCTGCGCGCTGCCTAACAGGGATGCGTTGCAGGCCACCGCCATCAACCGCAGTTCGCCGGTGAACTCCGGCACGTCCATCTCGATCTCCGCCACGCCGCCAGTCACCGCCACTTGCGACGCCCACAGCGCGACCGGCTTGAAACGGTTGGCCTTGATCGGATTGAGCCGTTTGGTTAGGCGTTCCGCAGCTCCGTCCTCCTCGCCCCCGCCGTCACCGGAGGCGTGGGACTTTTTAGTTAGAACCGACTCGTCGAACACCTCCATCAGCTCCGCGTAAATATCATGGGACCCGACACCCAGGCTCCTGAGTTGATAGAGCCAGGTGAGCGGCGATGGCGACTTGAACGAGGTGAGCATGCAGATCGCCTCATCCACGGCCACCAGTGTGACCTCGCCGTCCACCGGTTGGCCGGCATCATCCTTGAGCAGAACCTTCGTGCGCAGTTTGCTTTGCGGTTGGAGGGTTTGCGGAGCCTCCAGCGCCACGTGGATCCGGTGTTTGGATGGGGAAACTTTAAGCGGCACGGATCCGAACGCGCGGTGGCCTTTCCACACCGCCTCCGCCACCGCCGGGCGGATGACCGAAACCGTGCAATGCACATTCGGCGCGTAGCCGTCTTTCACCGCCACATCCACCTCCGCAGTGTTTTTTTCCAACAGAATCACCCGGCTGAGCAACACCTTGTCGGACTCGATCGTCAGCAACGCCGTTCCCGAGAATGGAGCCTGGATGGTGAGCTTGGCGGTTTCTCCGACCCGGTATTCCGGTTTGTCGAGCTTGAGGGTCAGACTGTCCGGCCGATCGCGGTCGGTGGTGGTCCAGGATTGCTCGTAATCCGAGGTGTGGAAGGAAAACGACGAAGCCGTCCCCGTTTCGGTGTCCACGATCGCGAGTTCAATCTGGCCGTAACCATCCGGAGTGAACGAATACTCGCCACTGCCGGAGGAGAGGTCGAGCGGATCCTCGCGCATGAGCTTCACCTCGCGGTGACTCTGATAGGCGTAGCCGCCCCCCGGCGTCGCCTTGTAGCTGTAATTCCACTCCACGCGCGACATTCTAACAGCCAGTGGTTTGGCGGGCTTGAATGGCTCGCCATCGGGCCGCACGGCCACCACTGGGATCTTGTGGAGCTTGCCGGACTTGAGCCACCCGCTCTCGAAGCGCTTCATGCCGATGTAGAACGGATAGGGATCGATCACGGCCGCCGTGGTGGCGGTGACGGAGCGACCGCTCTGCTCGAACACCGAGGCCTGTATCTGGGCACGCACCGGTCCCGGCGCGTTGGCGGGAACCACGGTGCCGATCGCGGCGCTCCCCTTGCCTTCGGCGTCGAGCACCAGGCCGTCGATGTCCTGGGGATTCATCGAGAACGTCGGGGTCTCGGGTATGCCATGGTAGTTGGAGGTATCGCGGCCGAACTGATAGCCCGGCCATTGTTTCGGCGAGAACCGGATCGGCGAATAGATGCACTTGACGGTTGCCTTGAGTCCGGCGGCGGGCGCCCCGAACAAATGCTCGGCATGGATCTCCGCTTGCAACGTTTCCTTGGCCGCGATCCGCTCCGGATCCGCCTTCACCGCCACGCGGATTTGCGGCGGCACAAAGTCTTCCAGCAGAAACGAGGTCGTGCCCAGGTCATTTTTGGCTTTGGGGACGCGCACCCGGAGCGTGTAGCGCCCGGTCGGCAGGAACTCTGGCATGGCCGATACGATTTCGGCGGCGCCGAAGGCGTTGGGCATGGCCGTCATTTCCTTGAACAAGCGCCCGTCCGGCTTGAGGATCTGGAACACCACCGGAAACGATTTGGGTGCGGTGAAATCCGCCTGCCGGATGATGGTGCGCGCGTGCACGGTTTCGCCGGGACGGAAGATGCCGCGGTCGGTGAATACGAACGCCTCGCAGCCGCTGGCCAGATAGTCCCGCGCGGGCGCGTCGCTTTCGTTGTCGCCCCGCAGTTCGGCTCCGTCGAGCGCCAGATAGGAGAGATCCTCCGCCAACTGTGCGGTCACCAGAAAAGGACTGGTGTTTTTGTCGGCCGAGTTGCATGGGATGGCGGCGATACCATCGGCATTCGTCAGCGCTTTTGCGATGAACTGGTTGTTGCCCGAGTAGGCCGCCACCTCGACACCGCCGACGGGTTTCGCGTCCTTGAGCGAGCATACCCAGACAAACACATGGGAGTCCGCGCGTTTGGCGGAGATGCCGAGATCGGTGACCACCACCAAGCGGCTGTCGGACAACTGGCGGCGATGGTTGTTTTGGTTTTGTGCATCCAAGCCGCTGAGCTGGACCAGATAGGCTCCCTTCGACTTCGCGAAGTCGCCGAGTTTCACATAACTGGTGTTTTCCTGGTTCGGCTTTTCAGGTAGCTTCAATTCCTTGTGGGTCACGTTTCCTATCAGATCGTCGATGCCGCGTCCGTTGCGGTATCTGTAATTCTCCTCGTATTCGTCGTCGTGGCCCGAGGCGTTCGTGGCGGTGTCGTCGTCGGCGGGAACCGGCAGGCTGAACGAGGTGCCGTTGGCGCTGCGCTTGGCGAAGAATACCAGATTGCTCGCCATCACGGGAGCCACCGAGACCTTGCATTTTGATAGATTCTGCGATTTGACCGGCACCAGCATGGTCCCGGCGGGCGAGAGGTAGCCGCCCGCGCCACCGAACGCCAGAGTCGCCGCCGCGCGGGCGATCGTCACGGGCACCGAGGTGTCCTTGATCAGCAGGCAGCCACGCTCGGAGACGAGGCCCGCCTTGATCTTGAGCTGATATTCCCGATAGGCTTCGAACGGTCCCACCAAACGCAGGGTATGCTGGCGATTGTAGCCCGACTCCCGTTCAAGGGTGAATTTCACCTCCGGCTCGACGGTGACGAAGGGCGCGGCGGTTTTTACATCGACGCCTTCCGAGAACTTGATCCGTATCGCCGGGGTGCGCTCACCGGGTTCGCTCGGGGTGACGGATTCCACCTGCAGCACCGTGGAGATGATGGCCGCCATTTCCATTCCCTCGCGGATGCCCTGTTCCCACTTGGCCGGACGGAATCCCGGTTCAAGCTCGAAGTGGATCTGGGCGGATGGCACGGTGGCCACGCTCACCATCTTGCTGATGGAACCGAAGTGGATAGGTACCATGAACGGCAGATAAACCTTGGCTCCGGCTGCGTCGTAGCAGAACACCTTGAGCTTCTTACTCAGGGAATCGGGATGCGGCTCGGTGGTGAATTGCAGACCAAAGCGGAAACCTGCGGGCGAATCGATCTGCCGGACTTCCTTGATCGCCATCGCGGGCGTGGTGAAGGTCCAAAAACGCACACCGGAGTAACGTGACCCGGCAAGATTCGACAGGTCGTCCACCAAGCGAACCTCGTGATACTGGTTGAGCGGCCATTCGGTGTTAGGCCGGAACACCAATCGGTCCACAGTTTCCCAGAAGAAGCTGCCCTGGGTGTCGGGTGATAGCCGCAGCGGGGGATTCTTGAGCGTGCGGATCACTTCCTCACGGCCGACCATCGGGCAGCGGAAGCTCCAGCGCAGTTCCTGCTTGCCGGAATCGATGATTCCTTGAATGGGCTCGAATACCACGGAGTCAAACACCGGCTTCGGTGTCGCGGCGGGTTGCGGCGTGCCTGCAACCGTATCACCCGCGGCCTTGACCAGCACCAGTGAGCGCGTCGTGGTGTAAGGCAGCACGCGGCCATCGAGCGACGGCAGGCCGCATTTCAGCTTGATCTCATAGGTGGTGGCGGGAATGAAGTTTCCGGTTAGAGATAACTGCGTGGGTTGCGACGGGTTGCAGGTCACCGACACCGGCAAGGCGGGTCTCACCTCAAGGAAATTCAGCAGGGCTTTGTCCGCTACCGCAGCAGAGAATGACAGGTTGACCATTTGTTTGGCCTCTGGATTCCATGCGCTGAACCTGGCTCCTGATAGCGCGAGCAGCCGCGAGTTCGGCAATCGCCGCTCGATCCGCTCGCGGGTGCCATCCGACCAATGTTCCGGCTGCAGCCCGGGCTCGATCTCGCAGACGAATGACACCGCCGGAACGATCGGGGTTTTGATCCGGGCGCTGCGGCCTTCATCATTGAGATCTAACTTGTGTTCAAGTCCGAGCTTCTCGCCGTTAGATGTTAGATAGTGGAGTTTCAGTTTGCTCGCGAGGGAATCCGGCTTTACCGGCATCGTGAGATCCAACGTGAAATCAAAAGAATTCTCCCCGATCAGTTGTTCGAACTTCTCCAACCCGCAGCCCACGGTGGCGAACCGCCAGAACCGGGTTCCTTCGTAGCGGTTTCCGCCGAATGATTTGAACTCACCGATCAGTTCGACTACGAATGACTGGCTCTGCGCCCACGGTTTGGCCGGTTTGAAAACCAATCGGGTGGGCGTCTTCCACTGGAATACGCCGGTCACTTCCGGCGTGATCTTCAGCGGACTCCGCGCCAACGCCTTGCCTACTCCGGTCGCCTCCACCACATCTTCATTGAACGACCAGGACAATTCTTCGTCGGGTTGTTGGATGACCGGATTGCGATTGTCGAGAAACGCGATGCTGCGCAGCGTGGCTTTTCCCTCGGCGGACTCCTTGAGCGCACCTCCATCCTTCGGAGCCTCCGGTTTGTCAGTGGCCAAATAGTGGATCCCCGCCTTGTCGCCGGATGGCACATGGGGCACATCCATCGAACTGTAACCCGTGCTGTTAGCCCCGGACGCCGCGGTTTTCCGCTCGATCTGAATCAGTTTCCACACGCCCACCATGTTCACCGCAAGGAAGGCGAGGGCGACATAGAGCCACTTGTTGGTTTGCATCCGGCCCGCGACAACCGCAGTCACCCCCGCCCGCGCCGGTTCCTCCGCATAACTCGCGGGATCATCCATTGCATCCAACACGGCCTGTACCGCCTCCACCGTGACCGGACCACCCTGCCGCGCGAGCGTCTCGTTGATGTGGTCACGGAGTCCTTCCAGAACCTCGTTCTGGACCGATTCCTCCTGGCCGGCAAGGTTTGCCCGCACGGCGTTGAGATGGTTTTCTATTCTCGCCTTGATGTCAGGTGTCAGATTCATGGCTATTGTCTTTCCTTGGTGGTGTCTTGAGTTGGGAGATCGCGGATTCGATCTTCTTCAGGTGATGGTTCATCTCGGCAAGCCTCACCTTGCCGATTGCTGTTAAAGAAAAATATCGCCGGGTGGGTCCCAGCCCGGACGGCACGTCGCGAACCTTCAGGTATTTCTCCTGCCGCAAACGCGCCAAAATCGGATAAATCGTGGACTCGGTCACCGAAAACTCCTCGAAACGCCCCAGCGCCGCCACAATCTCGTAGCCGTAGTTCTCACCCCGGGATAGCACCGTGAGGACGCAGTATTCCAGCAGTCCTTTCCGCAGTTGGGTGATCCAGGCTTCAATCATCCGCTACATCGCGTTGCAGAGTAGCGCTACCTCGCGATGCAGAGTAGTATCCCGCGAATGCCGTATGCCGTCAACCGGATTTTTTGAAATTTTTCAAGGGTGGGCTGGGTGCGCCGGCACCACCACAACCGCCATTGTCCCGCCCGCCTGTCCTCACATGAGCATTCTCAACAACCCTCATCACCGCCGGGTTCTTCACGCTCACTCCCGTCACCGACACCTCGGCCGAACTCATGCTGGTGGATTTTTTCCCTGCCAACCATTCGGGCGCGCGGGACATAACCAACTCCAAGCTCGGCGGCATCGCCAAGGGCGTCAATGCCGCCCGCAAGGGCGCGGAACGCTCCGCCCGCGAGCAGTTCGACATGTTCGCCCAAAGTTCCCACCCCTTGCTTGCCGAGCATGGCCGCGCCGAACTCCGCTCCGCCCTGCTCTTCATCCACCAGGTCTGCAACGTCCTGCGCCGACAGAAACCCGCCTCCGCCGAGTGGCGGGCCACTCTAACTGTCAAGGCACTTGACATCCTCAACCATCACAACCCCGCCGCCATCGAGGCCGCCTTCAAATGGTTCATCGCCAACCGCGACTCCCAGGAAATCCCTCCAAGACTCGACTTCATCCTCGATCGCTTTGATGAATTCATCAAAAAAGGCCAGCGCGACTTTAGATAGAAATGAAAAAAGTTGAATGATGAAGGATGAATGCGTCACTATAGATATATTGGCAGAGTTGGCTGTGGCCGACGATATGATGAAAAAATGGCCGAAGGAAAAGTTGCTACCGGCATTGGGGTTTCCGGCGGCAGCGACGCACAACATGTGCAATTGGCATTGGAAGGACAAAGACTCCGTCACTCTGGAGGAAATCTTTGAACTCGTCATCTCCAGCGACAAGGATCCACGACCGGGATACCTTATATGCAGAATGCTCGATTTCCGTCATTTCGGTAAAAAGGGGTTTTTTGCCATCGTGCACCGCCTTTCAAATGTGAATCTTGGAGAAAAATGCAACTCGTTTTGGAAAGCGAAACATCAATTGTTTCTGGATGCACACAGAGTGAAGGGCCTTGGCCCTTGTAATTGGTCGATTCCAATTACTGAAGAAGGAAAACTGTTGGCCCGCTTTAAAAACGGGGCTCTGTATTTGCCAAAACACCGGGGGAAAACGGGTATCGGGCGGGATTGATTTCCTATTCTTCGTAGGTCATCCCGAAAACCGTATCTGTTAGCCAGCCGCGGAAGGATTCGTTATCTTGGAACTGCTTGAAGAGCTGGGCATCGTCGGTGAAGAGAGCGGTGATGACGCGCTTGAGTGCCTTGTCGTGCTCAATGCGTGCGTTCTGGCGGTCTGAGTTTTTCTTCGCGTTCTGGTAGGCCTGGTCCTCGGATACCTTTTGGGGGATCTCTCCGGTGATGCGTTTCTCCATCCGTGTCGGATCGGAGAAGAGACCGCCGAACTGGTCGTTGAACGCTTTCACGATGTTCGAGAGCTTGTCCATCTCCGGCTCCGGCTTGCGCCCACCGCCTGACGTCGGCACCGGTTCGATTTCGGCGTCGGCATCCGGCAGAGCGATGGCCATGGTCGCCTTCTTCTCGGCGCGGTAGCTGTCCATGTCGATGGCCTCCAGAATGCCTTTTGCTAGATCTTCCTCGATCGGGGCGGGCAGCTTTGGGATGAGGAAGTTCAGGAAGATTGAGAGCTTCTCCCAGTCCTGCACGCCATACGGCAGGATGGTGGCGAGGAAGTCGTAGGTGCGGGTGAATGCCTTGGCCTTGCCTTTGAAATCCACCTGCCCGTCTTCGTCGAGGTCGCTCACATAAACGGCCACGCAGGCGTCAAGGATCGGGTCGAGCTTGTCCCGGTCGGCTCCGCCCAGATAGAGTTTCACGAGCGCATCGATCTGCACCGGCGAATAGACCTGATACTTGTCCAACTCTGCCTTGAGCGTGTGGAGCTTGTTAGGGTCGGTCTCCTTGCTGAGGATCGTGGTGCGGTAGTAGTCGGCAAAGGCCTCCTCGATGGTTGTGGTGTCGTTCTGGAAATCGAGGACGAAGACATCGTGCTTCTTCGGGTGTGCCCGGTTCAGGCGGGAGAGCGTTTGCACGGCTTTGATGCCGCTCAGCACCTTGTCCACATACATCGTGTGCAGCAGCGGTTCGTCGTAGCCGGTTTGGAACTTGTCCGCGCAGATTAGGAAACGATACGGGTCTTCCTGAATCCGGTCGGCGATGTCGTTGCTAGAAAACCCGTTGAGCTTGGATTCGCTCACCTTGTCGCCCTTGTATTCCGGTTCGCCGGCGAACGCGACGATGGGCCGGTATGGGCTTTTGATCTCCTTGAGATAGGCGTTGAAGGCGACGAAGTATTCAATCGCCCGCTGGATGCTGCCGGTCACCACCATGGCACGCGCCTGTCCGCCGATTTTGTTCTGGCCGATGACCTGTTCGAGGAAGTGGTCCACCATGATCTCCGCCTTGTCGCGGATGGCCTTGCTGTGGCTCTCCACATAGACGCGCAGCTTCTTGCGGGCCTTCTTCACATCAAACTCGGGATCGCCTTCGACGGTCTTGGCGAGGCGGTAGTAACTCTCCACCGGCGTGTAGTTCTTGAGCACGTCGAGGATGAACCCCTCCTGGATGGCCTGCTTCATCGTGTAGGGATGGAAGGGGTGGTGTTTCACCTCGCCACCGTCCTGATAGGCGACACCGAAGATCTCCAGGGTCTTGTTCTTCGGGGTGGCGGTGAAGGCGAAGTAGCTGGCGTTCGGCAACAGCTTCCGGGTTTCTATGATCCGGTTGATCTTGTCCTCGGTGGTTTCGTCATCGTCCGGTTCATCGCCTTCGGCCAGCGCCATGCTCATGGCGGCGGAAGTGCGCCCGCCCTGGCTGGAGTGGGCTTCGTCGATGATGATGGCGTATTTTTTGCCCCGGTGCGTCTCGCCGATGCTGTCGAGCACATGGG
This sequence comes from Akkermansiaceae bacterium, assembly GCA_903888515.1. Lineage (GTDB taxonomy): Bacteria > Verrucomicrobiota > Verrucomicrobiia > Verrucomicrobiales > Akkermansiaceae > Luteolibacter. The sequence continues at coordinate 47,056 of CAISTY010000060.1, forward strand.
GAAACGTCTGCACTGTGGAAATGATGAGCTTCTTGCCGTCCTTGAGAAACTTGGTGAGCTGCTCGGTCTTCGATTTGCCGGAACCTTCTTTCACCGCGCCGATGATGCTGCCCACCTGGGCGAATCCCTTGATGGTTTCCCGCAATTGTCTGTCGAGCAAACGGCGGTCGGTGATGACGATGATCGAGTCGAACACATCGGCACCGTCCTTGCGCAGGCTGATCAACTGATGGGCCAGCCACGCGATGGAATTCGACTTGCCGCTGCCCGCCGAGTGCTGGACGAGATAGACCTTGCCCGCCCCGTACTCCAGCACATCCGCGATCAAGCGCCGCACGACATCCAGTTGGTGATAGCGCGGGAAAATCTGCACCTGTTTCTTTTTGCCGGTCTTGGGATTCACCTCCTCCACGATCTGGGCATAGTTCTCCAAAATTTCCGTTAGCCGTGCCGGGGTGAGGATCTGTTTCCACAGATAGTCAGTCTTAATGCCATTTTCGTTAGGTGGATTGCCCGCGCCATCGTTCCAGCCCTGATTGAATGGCAGGAACCACGAGTCCTTCGCCATGCCCTTCGTTCCTTTGAGGGCGGTGCACATCATCACCTCGTGATCATCCACCGCAAAATGCACCAGACAGCGGCCAAACTGAAACAAGGTTTCGCGGGGATCGCGGTCGCGCTTGTATTGCTCCACCGCATCCTCGACCGTTTGCTTGGTCAGGCTGTTCTTCAGTTCGAAGGTGATCAGCGGCAGACCGTTGATGAAGGCGCACAGGTCCAATGAGCGCTTCGTCTGCTCCCGGCTGAAGTGCAGTTGCCGCGTGATGCTGAAGCGGTTCTTCGCATGGCGCTCCACCGCTTTTTTGTTTTCCGCCGAGGGCTTGCCGTAAAACAAGTCAAAGCTCAGCGCCCCGTGCTTGATGCCCTTTCGCAGCACCTCGATCACGCCGCGCCGCGTGATCTCCCCTTGCAGGCGCGCGAGGAACTTCTGTCGCGCCATGCCTTTCTTGTCCCTGTAATCCGCGATGCCCAGCTTCGCCCATTCCTCCGGCTGTGTGGCGATGAGAAACGTGAAGAGCTGCTCGCTATCCACGGCATACTCCCGGTCATACGCTGTGGGGCCGCCCGCGAACCACCCGCTGCCGTCCTTGGAGGGCGCAACCTCCGCCACTCCTCCCGCCGCGGTGAAGCCATCCGTCCCGGCCATGTGGCGCATGATCAGGCTTTCGAGGCCTTTTTCGCTGGTGTCTGTGGGCATGGCGTTAGAGTTTGTTATTCAGCACCTTCGTCATCCTCGAAAAGGCAGACAATGAACTGAGCGCGGTAGGGTTAAGGACGCCAATGACTTCAAAGGAGCGTTTCCCCTTGGCGTAGGCGTTGGAACAATTCCGCGTCGCATGCGCGAGCTTGTCATGAACGTCGTGGCGGTTGCGGCTCTCCAGATCGTTCAAAGGGGGCAAGGCATTCTCTTGAAGCGTGTGCCCGTAATGTTCTTTCAACGCGGCACGGTCTGCGACGATCCACGTTTCCATGCATGTTGTCATGAGGAGAACCTGCTCATCGGCCGCTCCGGCGGGCTTATCCCAATTGTCCCGAGTCTTGAGATGCTCCCATGTTTTATCGACGTCTGCCACGGGGTCTTCACTGTCCACCAGCATGGCAATGTAGTCGCCTTGCTTGCTTTGGCCATGGGCGGTTTTGAAATCGTCGAACGCGGAGTTGCGTCCACCACACGCACTGAGTCGGGGCATCCTCTTGTATGTAGCAAAACCCAACTTCCCGATCAGATTTCGGAAGCCTTCCCGGCAGCGCACCTGATCCTCTTTGGATTCCGCCCCTTCGATGTAGAGATGCGCACTCACCAGCGGGTTCCTCCCAGTTGTCCCTGAATCCAAAGCTGCCCTAGGCGGTATTTCTCCAGCCACACCGCCAACTCGGATGCCGAGAGCCGTGTCATCTCCGTCTGGCCCTTATGTTTTTCGCAGACTACCACGGATTCCGGGCAATCTGTCATCGCATCCACCAGAATGTCAGAGTGCGTCGTCACGATGATCTGGGTCTGTTCAGATGCGGACTTCAGCAAGTCCGCAACGGTCGGAAGAATGTCCGGATGCAATCCCAGTTCCGGCTCCTCGATGCAGATGAGTGGCGGCGGCTCGGGGTCGCAAAGAATTGCCAGAAGGCAGAGGAAGCGCAAGGTCCCATCTGATAGCCGGGTCGCAGGAATGACAAAGTCCCCCTCCGTGAAAAACACCTGCACGCTTCCACCCTCGGCCACAACCTCGAAGTCCGTTAGTCCGTCATACAGTTTTCTCAAATTCTCGATGATCGCCTTCTTGGCTTTCGGCGTTTTCCGCAGCTTGCTGAGAAACAAACCCAGGTTGGAAAAATCATCCTCAAGGAAATTGTTGCGCATGTCCGCTTGCTGAGGTTCGCGGAAGACGGCACTGCGTCCGAACGCCCATTCTCGATAGATGCGCACCTTTTCGTAGTTTTGAGAAAGCGATGCCAATTCGGCAAAGGAGGACGGATCAAACAGCTGGCCTACTATGGAACAGTCCGGCCGAACCAGCGCCTCTGATACAGATCTCTCGGCACCCGTCGCCGTGAGAACCATCGGCTTTCCGTCCTTCAGTCCGTGATAGTAGGATATAGCATCGCCTCCCCAAGGAGGTTCGATGGATTCTGTCACCCGCTCATCCACCAATTTGAAACGCTGTGCCTCAGAACGAAACTCGATCACGTGTCGCAGTGGGATTTCGCTGTGCGGGTGTTCGATCACCACGTCCACAGAAGCCACTCCCTTAGGGTCACCTTTCCAAATCCATTCCGTTACGCCGCCGCCCTTGCGGGTCACATCCGCAAAATCCTTTGGCGCGGCACGCAGCAGGCTGATCGCTTCGATGAGATTCGATTTGCCGCTGCCGTTGGGGCCGATGAAAACATTGAGCGCCACGAGGTCGATGCCGTTGTTCTCCGACCCGAAGGATAGAAAATTCCTCGGTTTCAAATGATGGATCAGGATGGAGCCGGTGGGTTCTGTCATGGTTCAATTCTCCTCGGGTTCAGTTTTATCCAAAATCTCCCCTTCGTCGAGCACGTCGGCGCTCAATTCAGCGGCGGCGGTGGGTAGTTCCGGCAGCTCGGCGGCGGCTTCGCGCGCGTCCAGCTTGCCCGTCACAATGTCGGTGGTCAGACGCGTGCGGTATTCCTGCATCAGCGCGATTTCCCGCTCAGTGCGGGCAATGGCGGTGGTGAGGTCTGCCGATTGCTCCTCGATTCCTTTAAGGATGGAATCCTGCTCTTCGCGAGGTGGCAGCGGAATATGGATCGCGCCGAACCTGTCGTTATAGAGACGCATGAATCCCGACGTGCCGGTGCCCAAACCTTTTGATTCCGAACGGAATTTCACTCGCAGCGTCCGGCTCCGGAATAGCTCACCAAGGTAATCGACGTTCACATCCGCTATCGGGTCGAAGACTGCATAATCCGGACTCACAAGGCCGGTGATGCTGAGGCACGATGGGAAAATGACTCCGTTGCCCGCTTGCATTCGGTTCACAACGAACTGCCGCGGTCTGACAATCTTGAAGCCGACCAGTGTTGCTGCTTGAGGCGGGCGGGTGAAGTGTTCAGAAAACACGACGAGGCCGTGATGCATTCGCATTGAGAGCAACGGTTCCAATCCTGTCGTGGACCGATGATCCACTTCGCGAAGTAGATACTTGATCCGCTTCGCCTCCCAATGCTTCGGAATATCCCCGAGCCAGGGGATGCCGGAGGGTTTGAGGGGGACGTCGGGATGGAGGCCGCGGGTGACGGCGCGGTGGATGATGGCCTGCTTCTGCTCGTTGAGCAGCCCGATGAGCTTGCGCTTGGCGCGGATGAAGCCGTCGATCTTGCGGTTCGCGTGGTCCAGAAACCGCACGATGGCCGCTTGTTCGTCGGGCGGCGGGAGCACTGAGCCGATGACTTTGAAATGTTCGGGACGTAGGCTCCACATGTCCGACGTGATGCCGTATGACCAGCGCTCCGCCTCCTTTGCAAATGACGGCGTGCGGTAGAGGTGGTGATAAAATAACGCGTTCGCTTCCGTTCTCGGGCGCATCACCACATAGGCGGGGCTGATGATGCCGCGCAGACTCGAAGCGCCCAGTGCTCCCTGCCATGCCCGCATCTTGTTGTAGGCGATGTCGTGGGGCTGAACGAGTTTGTAGGCTCCTTTGTTGAGGTTTGAGCTGTCCTTCTTCGACGAGCCATCGAGCAGCACTTTCTGGCGAACGATTCCCCGCGTGATCGTTACGGATAGCATTTCCTCCTTCGGATGATTGCGGTCTTTGACCTCATCGAAGAGCGCACGGTTCGGCAGGACAGACCAATGTTTGGGAACGCTTCCAAGCCAGCGATGCCCCGACTCCTTGTATTGCGCATACGGCTTGAGGCCTTCTATCATTTCCGGCCTCCTTTCTGCGCCCCAACGGGGCAGTGCCATGCCAGCCCAGGGCAACGCCCTGGGTCAACGGTGTTAGATGATTCAAGCCCTGTAAGGGCGGACCAAATCGCCCGTACCACCGAACGCCGTCCGCGTCGCCGGTTAGGCCGCCCTTTCAGGGCTTGCATGGTGTGTTTGGCGTCAAACCCAGGGCGTTGCCCTGGGCTGGCATGAGGTCGCCCCGTTGGGGCTTTGAAGAGATGGCTCATGGCGTGGCTCCTTTCGCGATTTCGTGCGCGGGCTGTGAGGCACATCGCCGGCTCGATTCGTGACGCGCTGCGTCACAAATCGAAATTAGACGCAATGAGTCTAAATTCGGAGATTTCATGGCAGTTTCGTCCTCCGTGCTGGCTTTGATGTTTCCGGCTCCTTCTCGTTGTCCTCCGGCGGGGCACAGAGTTGATAGAACTCATGGAGTTTGGCACGGAGCAGGTTTTTGTCAGGCAGCATGGTTTCATACTCGGCGATCATGGCCGGGGAGAGGGATCGGCTGAGGCAATACTCGACGACTTCCGCATCCTTGGTGGCGCAGAGGAGAAGACCGATGGCGGGGTTTTCGTGGGCCTTGCGGTGGTCGCGGTCGAGCGCTTCGAGATAGAAGTTGAGCTTGCCGAGATCCTCCGGGCGAAACTCGCGGATCTTGAGTTCGATGGCAACAAGGCAGTTCATGGCACGGTGGAAGAACAACAAGTCGAGCGCGAAATCCTGCCCGCCGACCTGCACCGGGTGTTGGGAGCCGACGAAGCAGAAGTCGCGCCCCAACTCAGTGATGAAGCGGCCCAGATTGCGCAGCAGTGCGCCGTGGAGGTCGGCTTCGGAGTGCTCGGAGGGCAGGCCGAGGAATTCGAGGGAGTAGATGTCTTTGAAGATGTTGAGCGCCTCTGGGTGAGATTCTCTCACCAGTGGCGAGACTTTTATGGGATGGAGGACGGTGCGCTCGAAACGGGCGGTTCGGAGTTGGCGTTCGAGTTCCCGGCTGGACCACTTTTCCCGGATGGCCAAACGGACGTAAAACTCGCGTTCCTCATCCATCTTGGCGCGGCTCAGGATGGCCAAATGATGAGTCCACGGCAATTGTCTCAGCAGTGCCGAGACAATTGCGTCATTTCTGTAAGCCTCGTAAAACTGGCGCATTCTGAACAGATTGGGCCGGGTAAATCCCCTGAGGCCCGGCTGCGTTCGGGCTAGGAAGCGTGCCAGATCATCGACCACCTTATCGCCCCACTCGGCGGACTCCAGCTTGCGGCTGATGTATTCGCCCACCTGCCAGTAAAGCGTGACCAGTTCGGTATTGACCGCCTGATACGCCCGCTGTTTGGCGGATTGGATGAGTTCGAGCACCTCGGTGAAGGCGCTCTCCTCTGCAACCTGCGGCGATAGTCGCACCGGTGGTGCGACAATTTGGTTCTTCTCCTTCTTCACGTCCTGGTTCCTTTCGTGATTTCCTGGAGCAGGCCCTCGGTCTCCTGCTCCAGCGCGAGGATGTCGGCGCTGATCTGGGCGAGGGTGCGGAGTTGGGGCGGCTGATAGAAATGACGGGTGAAGCTGACTTCATAGCCGATCTTGGTATCGGCCTCGACGAGCCAGGCGTCGGGCGTGTAGGGCAGAACTTCGCGGCGGATGAATGCCTCGATGCCGCCTTCCTCCAGCAGCGGGATTTGCTCGTAGTCGCGCAGTTCGCTGTCGGGCTCGTATTCGACAATCGTCGGACGGCCCGGCGGTCCGTCCCTACCTTCGTAAAGGCCGCGAAGCGGGTCGGGCTTCAATTTGCCCGGTTTGTGGATTTTCTTGATGACGGGCGGGGCGTTCTCGTCGCGCCAACTCACGGCATTGACGATGAGCTTGTGGTCGGAGGCGGAGAGTTTGATGCCGAGGGTTGTCAGGGCATCGGAGAGTTTTCCGAGGAAGATGTTGTGATCCTCGAAGAGGTCACCGCCGAGTTCCACACGGAGCCGGGTGGCGGTCTCGACGAGGAAGGCGTCGCGCTTCCAGGTGTCCGCATCGAGGAGTTTCTTTTTCTTCTTATCCGGCAGGGACTTTTTCGCAGCGCCTTCATTTTCCTCATCGTCATCCCCGGTGTCTGCGCTGCCCCAATCATCAAGGAGTTTTTCCAGTTGCTTGCGGACGGATGCCGGTTTTTCAACAAGGGCGTCGCCGAGTTCGTCGTAGAGCACGGCACGGATTTCCTCATCGCCGGAAGCGAAGCGCAGGGACTCGATGCGCGGAAGGGTGAGCTGGCTGTGGAGGCGGAGCGGGCGCTCGACCTTCACCTTCCAATAACCGAAGGCGGCGTTCTGGAAGATCTTCGACTGTGGCGTTTCCTCGAAGGCGAGGAAGGTTTGGCAGATGCACTGGATGTCTTCGGCGGCGAGTTCGCAGTTCTTCTTGCCCATGTTCTTGCGCAGGGGCTTGAACCAGTGGGTGGCGTCGATGAGCTGCACCTTGCCTTGGCGCGGCCCGGCTTTGCGGTTGCTGAGCACCCAGACGTAGGTGGCGATGCCGGTGTTGTAAAACATGTTCAGCGGCAGGGCGACGATGGCCTCCAGCCAGTCGTTCTCGATGATCCAGCGGCGGATGTTGCTTTCGCCCTGGCCGGCATCCCCGGTGAAGAGGGAGGAACCGTTGTGGACTTCCGCGATGCGGCTGCCAAGCGGCGTGGCGTGCTTCATTTTGCTCAGCATGTTGGCCAGAAAGAGCATCTGGCCGTCGCTGGAGCGGGTGATGAGGGAGAGTTCCTCGCCATCGTGCATCACGCGGAAGCGGGGATCGCGCAATTCCGCCTTGCCGCCCATGCGCTCAAGATCGCTTTTCCAGCTCTTGCCGTAGGGCGGATTGGCGAGCATGAAGTCGAACTCGCGGGAGCGGAAGGCGTCGTTAGACAGCGTGGAGTGCTCCGGCCCGCCGACGATGTTGTCCGCCGCATCGCCATCGCCCTTGAGCAGGAGGTCGGCCTTGCAGATGGCGTAGGTCTCGCCGTTGATTTCCTGACCGTAAAGGTGGGTGGCCACCTCCTTGCCGTGGTCCTTGGCGATCTGCTTGAGGGTTTCCTCGGCCACGGTCAGCATGCCGCCGGTGCCGCAGGCGCAATCATAGAGCAGGTAGGTGCCGGACTCGATCTTGTCCGCCACGGGCAGGAACATCAAATTGGCCATGAGCCGGACGGCGTCGCGGGGCGTCCAGTGTTCGCCAGCCTCCTCGTTGTTGTCCTCGTTGAAGCGGCGGACCAGTTCCTCGAACATCGTGCCCATCGAGTGGTTGTCGAGGCCGGGGAGATCGCCGACCGGGTAGGGGCTGATGTTGATGTCCTTGTCGAGAAACTTCTCGATGAGCTGGCCGAGGGCGTCCGCCTTGGAGAGGCGCGGGATCTGATTGCGGAATTCGAAGTTGGTCAGGATGTCCTGCACGTTGGGGGAGAAACCATCGAGGTAGGCATCGAAGTCGTCCCGGAGCTTCTGCTGGGTGGCGCGGGACTTGAGGTCGCGGAGCAGGAACGGCGAGGTGTTGTAGAACGCCTGACCAGCCGCGGAGCGAAGTGCGTCGTCCTGATGGGTGATCTGCTCCTTGTCGAGGGCGGCCTTCATTTCCATGACGGCCTGCTTCGTCGGCTCCAGCACGGCATCGAGGCGGCGCAGCACGGTCATCGGCAGGATGACATCCCGGTATTTGCCTCGGACGAAAACGTCGCGGAGGGTGTCGTCGGCGATGCCCCAAATGAAATTGGTGAGCCAGTTGAGTTGGGCTTGGTCCATGAGTGAGGGTTCGGGTGATGCCGTTAGTGGAAGCAGATTTCCAGCCGCATTCCAGCCTAACGGCACTTGAGAGGGAAGCCGGATCTTGCCGGACTGTCAGATTTCTTTGCCGGGCCGTGCTGTCGGGAGCAACCCTTGCGTAAGGGTGTAAGAGAAGACACGGGCAGGAATGCCCGTGCTCCTTTTTTCATTCCTCACCCTTCATCCTTCATCCTTCATCCTTCATCCTTCATCCTTCATCCTTGTGTCCAGCCAGCGGCAACCTTTGCGTAAGGGTGCGGTCGATTCACCTATTCCGACCTGTGGCTCGGGCATCCTGCCCCAGACCGTGCTGCGGGCATCCTGCCCGCCTCTTCCCATCGCGTTCCTTCGCGTCCTTCGCGGTTAGAAAATCTTCTCTTCAACCCGAAATCCACTCTTCAATCCGTCTCCATCCGTGTCATCTGCGGTTAGAAAATCTTCTCTTCCTCTTTCAAGACGGCGCGCCCGGCGGTCGCGCCCTACCTTCTTCAACAAAAAACCATTCCTTCTCTTCCTTGGCGTCCTCCGCGCCTTGGCGGTTGAAAAATCTTCTCTTCCTCTTCAATCCACAATCCTCAATCTCTTCCCCCGACCCTCTTCCTCATCCTCTTCCACCCAAATCTCCTCTTCCCTTCGTGTTCCTTCGCGTCCTTCGCGGTTAAAAAATCTTCTCTTCCTCTTTCAAGACGGCGCGCCCGGCGGTCGCGCCCTACCTTCTTCAACAAAAAACCATTCCTTTTCTTCCTTGGCGTCCTCCGCGCCTTGGCGTTTCAAAATCTCCTCTTCAATCCCCAATCCCCGATCTGTGATCTTCGATCTCTTCTTCCTCTTCTCTTCCTCTTTTCTTCACCAATGACTAATGACCAATGACCAATGACTTCTTCTCTTCCTTGGCGTCCTTGGCGTCTTGGGTCTTGTTGTCTTGGATCTGAGGCGAAGCCTCGCTAGGAGACGGTCTGCCGCAGGATGCGCCAGCCACTGGGTTACGGTACCAGACCTGCTTCGCGAAACGAATAGTAGGCGGTTCTGCCGGGTGAGGGTTTGCCGATGATCACATGGTCGAGGAAGCGCACCTGCATCAGAGTGGCGGCTTCGACGAGCCGGCGCGTCACCATTTCATCGGCCCGGCTAGGGCTGGGATCGCCCGAGGGATGGTTATGGATCAGGATGAATCCGTGAGCGCCACGGGTGATCACCGGGCGGAGGATTTCGCGCGGATGGGCGTTGGATTCGCTGACCGTGCCCACCGAAACGACGGTGGTGCCGATATGGCGCAGGCGGGTGTCCACCACCGCCACCACCACCTGCTCTTGGGCGAGATGCCGGAGTTGCGGTGCGAAAAACTCATGGATGCGTTCCGGGCTGTCCAGCGGCGTGTCGCGGAGTTGTTCGCGGGCGACGCGGGTACCAAGCTCGAAGGCGGCCGCCAGTTTCGAGGCCTTGGACAGTCCCAGACCGTATTCTTTGGCCAGTTCGGAAACCGGCAGTCCGCCCAAGGCTCCCATCGATCCGTATTTTGCCAGCAGATCCCGCCCGATGTCGATCGCGCTCCGGTGCTTCGTCCCGGATGAGATGAACAGTGCCATCAATTCGGCGTCGTTCAGCGCCGCAGGTCCAAGCTGCGCGAGCTTTTCACGCGGACGCTCGCTGTGCGGCAGATCCTGAATCCGCGTTCCTGTTAGATCGGCCGCGGCTATGGATGATACATGGCAATCCAGCATGCAAGTTTTCGGGGCCATCCGAAGAGGCTGAAGATGTGGCTTCGAATTGCAAGGATTTCCAACGGTTTCTGACAATCCCGCCTTGAAATGCGGGCCATGCGGTGCATTCTCGCCGCCCGCCCATGGCAGGTCCCACATTTCAAGCACTTCCCGGATTCCGCGATTTCATGCCCCGTGATTGCGCGATCCGCAATTATTTGTTCGAAACCTGGCGCACGGTGGCGCGGCGTTGTGGCTATGTGGAATATGAAGCGCCGATTCTCGAGGACACCGGACTGTATCTGAAAAAATCCGGTGGAGAACTTTCCGTGCAGCTTTTCCGGTTTGAGGACCAGGGCGGGCGCGACGTGACGTTGCGTCCGGAGGTGACCGCCTCGCTCGCCCGCCTCGTTGCCGAACATCAGCGGAATTTCCCCAAGCCGCTCAAGTGGTTCGAAATCGGCCAGTGCTTCCGTTATGAAAAACCGCAGAAGGGCAGGGGACGCGAGTTCCATCAGTTCAACGTGGATATCCTCGGCGAAGCCGGCCCGGCCGCCGATGCGGAACTCATCGCACTGGCCATCGAAACGATGCTCGCCTTCGGTTTTGTTGCGGGGGATTTCATGATCCGTGTCTCAGACCGCAACGCGTGGATCGACTTCGCCAAACACCATGGCGTGGCGGAGACGGCCATCCCCGAGTTCCTCGGCATCATCGATAAGATTGATCGCGAGCAACCCGCCGCGCTCGCGGCCAAACTCGCCGTGTTCGCCCTCACTACCCAACAAATCCGCGCCTTCATCGCCGATCCGGCGAATGCCTCAAACGCATATCTGGCAATCCACGAGGATCTAACATCCAGAGGCCTCGGCGGGTTTGTCGAACTCGACCTCTCGATCGTGCGCGGACTGGCCTACTACACGGGGGTGGTTTTCGAAGTGTTCGACGCTAAAAAGTCGATGCGTGCGGTGGCCGGGGGGGGGCGTTATGACACGCTGGTGGCGACGATTTCGGATGGTGCCGCGGATCTCCCGGCCACCGGCTTTGCGATGGGTGACCATGTGATCCGCAACCTCATCGAGGAGACGACACATGCCGCCATGCAAATGGAAGTCTGGCTCCAGCGCAATGCCGCCGCGTGCGATGTCTATGTCGTAGTAGCGGATGAAACGATGCGTGCCGCAGCGCTCCAACTCGTCACCGAGCTGCGCCGAGCGGGCATCTCCACCGACTTTCCTCTCACACCGGCGAAGGTGGCCAAACAATTCCAGAATGCCGGACGGTCCGGCGCGCGCTTCGCGCTGGTCGTCGGAGCCGAGTATCCCCAACTCAAACTCAAGGTGCTCTCCAGCCGCGCCGAGGAATCCCTCGACGCAACATCCGCCGTGGCATGGCTCACCGCCCGCCTCCAACAACCCGACGGACCGTTGCTCGCGTGACCTAGCTAATTCTGAATCCTCTTCTCATTAACGTCCATCTGTGTCCATCTGCGGTTGAAAAAAATCTTTAATTACTCTCCCATGCGCACCCATCACTGCAACGAACTCCGCGAGTCCCACATCGGCCAAACCGTCACACTCATCGGCTGGGTGAATTCCGCCCGCGACCACGGCGGGCTTATTTTTGCCGATCTGCGGGACCGCGAGGGCCTTACCCAGTGCGTGTTCCATCCCGAGGACAACCCGCAAGCGGCGAAGCTCTCCCAAACCCTGCGTGAAGAAGACGTGGTGCAGGTCATCGGCGTGGTTTCCAAGCGTATTGAGGGAACCCTCAATGACAAGCTGCCGACCGGCGCGATCGAGATTGTTGTTAGAGAGTTGCGCATCGTCAACAAGGCGGATGTGCTGCCGTTCCAGCTCGACAAGGATCTATCCAACGAAGACCTGCGGATGAAATACCGCTATCTCGATCTGCGCCGTGCCCGCATGAGCAAGAACATCCGCCAGCGCAGCATTATCACCGCCGCCGCCCGCCGCTATCTCGACACGTCCGGATTTTTTGAAATCGAAACGCCGATCCTCTCCAACCCCACACCCGAAGGCGCGCGCGATTTCCTCGTGCCGTCCCGCCTCAATCCCGGCCGCTTCTACGCGTTGCCCCAGGCTCCGCAGCAATACAAGCAGCTCATGATGGTGGCCGGCCTGGAGAAATACTATCAGATCGCCCGGTGCTTCCGCGATGAAGACCTGCGTGCCGACCGCCAACCGGAATTCACGCAAATCGACATCGAGGCCAGCTTCATCGGACAGGATGACATCATGACGCTCGTCGAGGGTCTGTTAGGCACGATGTTTCAAGCCGGTCTCGGCGTGGAAATTCCGGCATCCTTTCCGCGCATGACCTACAACGACGCGATGGACATCTACGGATCGGACAAGCCGGACACGCGTTATGACATGCGGATCATCGATCTCGCCGACGTCTTTGCGGCCACCGGGTTCAAGATTTTCCGCGCGACCCTCGACGGTGGCGGTGTGGTGCGTGCGATCAACGCCAAGGGTTTCGCCGGTATCACCACCGGCCAGATGAACCGCCTCAACGAGATCGCCATCCAGGCCGGCCTGCCGGTGAAAACCCTGGCCTTCGTCAAGTGCGAGGATGGCGAATTCAAGAGCCCGCTGTGGAAATTTTTCACCGACGCGGAAAAGGACGCGCTGGTGGCCAAGCTCGGCATGGCCGAAGGCGACATGGTGTTTTTCGCCGCCGGATCGCGCGACACCGTGGCGACCATCCTCGGCCGTGTCCGCACCGAGTGTGCGGTGATGATGGAACTCAACAAGGACTCCACGACTTTCAACTTCCTGTGGATCGTGGATTTCCCGCTGTTAGCTCTGGACGAGGAAACCGGCCAGTGGGGGGCGGTGCACCATCCGTTCACCCGTCCGCATCCGGATGATATGGAGAAACTCGCGGCCGGCGATTACGCGAACGTGCGCGCCGTGGCCTATGACGTGGTGCTCAATGGCTACGAACTCGGCGGCGGCTCGATCAGGATTCACGAAAAGGATCTGCAGGCGCGCATGTTCAGCGTGTTGGGCGTCGGCCCGGAGGAACAACAGATCAAGTTCGGCCACCTGCTGGACGCCTTCCGCTTCGGCGCGCCACCGCACGGCGGGCTGGCACTCGGTCTCGATCGCATCGCCATGCTCGTCGCCGGTGAGGACAGCATCCGCGAGGTGATTGCGTTCCCGAAAAACAACAAGGGCGCCGACCTGATGTCCCACAGCCCGTGCCCGGTCGACCTTAAACAACTCCGCGAGGTGTATGTCCAATCCACCTGGAAAGACCCGAAACCGGTGCCGTGAATCAGCCCGACTTTTTCTTCTAGCCCGCTGGTGAATGTCGATTAGAATGGTGCCGGGCATGAGTGCGGCGAACGCCGCCGTATTTTCAATTTTCACACAGCGTCTTTCCATGAATTTGACACTCAAAGTTTGGCGGCAGTCCGGGCCGGATGGCCAAGGCGCAATCGAGACGTACGACGCGCAAAACATTCCGGCGGAGGCATCGTTCCTGGAAATGTTAGACATCGTCAACGAACGCCTCGTGATGAAGGGCGAGGAACCGATCCACTTCGACCACGACTGCCGCGAGGGGATTTGCGGGACCTGTTCGCTGACCATCAACGGGATTCCCCACGGCAAGGACCACGGTGTCACCACCTGCCAGGTTCACATGCGCAAATTCTCTAACGGAGACACCCTGTGGATCGAACCATTCCGCGCGAACCCCTTCAAGGTAATCCGCGATTTGATGGTGGACCGCGGCGCCTTGGACCGGATCATCGCCGCCGGCGGTTATGTGGATGTGCGCACCGGGTCCGCGATCGATGCGAATTCCATTCTCATTTCGAAGGATGACTCGGACACGGCGTTTGATGCGGCCGCGTGCATTGGCTGCGGCGCCTGCGTGGCAGCGTGCAAAAACGCTTCGGCCATGTTGTTCGTGGCGGCCAAGGTTTCGCACCTCGGCCACCTTCCACAAGGCCAGCCGGAACGTGACAAACGCGTGCTCGCGATGGTCCGCCGGATGGACACCGAAGGCTTTGGCAATTGCACCAACCAATACGAGTGCGAGGCCGCCTGCCCGAAGGAAATCAGCGCCGATCACATCGCCCGCCTCAACCGCGACTACACCATGGCCGTGCTCAGGGAACAACTCACCTGATATGCGGGTCTGCAGACTCGCGGTCGTGCGCTGCGAAGTCCGGATCGATCACGGTCGGTTCCACTCAAGTCTATATGATCTCCCGATAGACGTCCGGGTGCGGGCGCGAAATCACCACGGCATTGACGAGGAGACCGCGCTCGGCGACCAAGCGACGCCCGGCGGCCACGGCTGCCTGCACGGCGGACACCTCGCCGGTGAGCGTGCAAAACGCCTTGCCGCCCATGGCCATGGCGAGCCGGGTATCTATCAGTGTCACGGGTGCGGCTTTGACGGCGGCGTCGGCCGCTTCTATCAGGGTGGCCACATTGAACGATTCAATGATGCCAAGGGCGCCGCTGACCGGCGGTGGTTGCGAGCGTCCGATCGAGGCAAAAACGTCGGGGTGCACATTGGGGATGACAAACTGGTCGATGAGGCAGCCATGCGCGGCCTGCGTGCCTGCCTCCACGGCGCTTTGCACGGATGCGGTTTCCCCGCCGACCAGGACCATGTATTTTCCCGAGCAGATGCTGCGCGAGAGAATCAGGGTGACATCACCTGCTTTCAACATCGCGTCCGCCACCAGGAACCCGGTGGCGATGCTTGAGAGTTCAATGAGTCCAATGGATTTCATGGGATGATATGCAATGTGATATTGTCAGTGACCGATGCCACGAGCGCCGCAACCGGCGCATGGATGATGGCGCCAAGCTGGCCGGCCGGAATGTCACCGAGCGGTTGGCCGGCAGTCACGCGGTCGCCCGCCTTGACCCGCGGCATGTTAGGCACGCCCGCCCCTTGTTTGAGCGGCAGGACGAGACGCGTCGGATGGATCCGGAGGTTTTCTAACGGAGCGTGGTGATCATACTCCTCGATGGCAAGTTTTCTCATCAGTGACTGGATCGGTGTGCGCCTCCCGTCATGCAACGGGTGAGGTTGTGCGGGGGCGGCTCCAGTCCATTTGAAATTCATTTTGCGCAACTCCTCCTTGGACGTGTCACAGGCTTCCTTGGGATAGAGCGCCTCCGGGCAGGCATACAGCGTGCACAGCCCGCACGCACAACAGAGTGCGGCGAACTCATTCCAGTGCGCCTGGCCGGTGGCCGTGAATGCGAGGCTGCGCATGACCTGATGGGGTTCGACGGCGTAGCCTAGCAGATAACGCGGGCAGAACTCCGTGCAATACCGGCACTGGTCACATGCCGATTTGCCAATGCTGGCCTGCACCTGTGCGGGTTGCAACTTGCGCCGCACCACGGGATGGGACCGGGGCAGCACAATCGCCCCGCTGTCGGTCTTGGTAACCGGCGTGTCGAGATCCGTGCTGATGCGGCCCATCATCAAACCACCGATGCACAGCACCGAATCGTCGCAGAGCATGCCGCCGGCAGCAGCGAGCACATCGCGGTAAAGCATGCCGATAGGAACCGTTAGACTCAGCGGATGGTGCACGGCACCCGCAATGGTGATGGTTTTGTGCGTGACCGGATGGCCGTCCGCAGCGGCGGCTATGTTGACGAGTGTCTCGACATTTTGAACCACGACGCCGACCTGTAGCGGAATGCCCTGGGGTGGAATCAGCCGCCCTGTCACCGCATGCACCAGATCGTATTCATCGCCCGCAGGATAATAGTCACCTAACAGATGTAACCGCACCCGGGTTCCCGAGCAGGCGTCGGCGATGGCTTCGACCGCCTGTTTTTTTTTCGCCTTGATGCCGATGACGCCCTGTTTGGCAGCGACCGACTGCATGGCCAATTCCACGCCGCGCACCACCCGGGCGGCCATGTGTTCCATGGTGGCGGCGTCCTTGTGCAGCAGCGGCTCGCATTCCGCGCCATTGGCGATGACGATATCCGCCCGGGATGCCAGCTTGACGTGGGCGGGAAACCCGCCGCCGCCGGCACCGACGACTCCGGCCAGCCTGACTTGTTCCGTGAGAGTCATGGGGTTGCGGGTTGTTCGTTTTCAGGAATGCCTGCCGGATATGCGTGAGCGCGATCCCGCGCGGTCTAACGGAGAGGTGTCATTTAGTCAGCCTGGCGACGATTTCGTCCGTGAGTCTTTGCACCAGCGCTTCCCTTTCGGCGTCGCTCGCATTGGCGTCGAGGGTCATCGGATTCCACGGCGTGACGGGCGACGCACACCCGTGTGAACCGCACATTTCCTGCCACGGATCGACCTCGCACAATTGCGCGGGTTTCAGATCGAAACGATCATCCGGCAGGCCCATCTTCTTTTTGATGGCCAGCAACTCGCCGAGGGCCGGACCGGGAATCGAACTGGACCCGGGAATCGCCTGCGCGAGAAGCACCGTGCGGCAATAGGCGTCGGTGATTTCCATTTTGAAATACGCGTCTTCTATCGATTTTCCCCAACAGATCAGGCCGTGGTTGCCCATGATGATTGACTGGTGCTGCGGAGCAAGCGGGCGAAGTGAATTGGCGACTTCCGGCGTGCCGGGAGTTTGATAGATCGCCACCGGCACGGTGCCGACAAAGACTTCCAACTCGGGGATCAAGCGCGGCGGCGGCTGCATGCCCTTGACCGCAAACGCGCCGACATGAACCGGGTGGGCATGGCAGACCGCGACCGCCGCGGGAGTTGTGTCGTAGATCGCGGCATGCGTCGTGAATTCGCTGGATCGCTTCCACGTGCCGGCCAGTTGGTTGCCCTTGATATCCACAAGACTGAGCATCTCCGGCGTCATGAATCCCTTGCTGACACCGGTCGGCGTGACAATGAAGCGATCCGGAGCAATCCGCACCGAGATGTTGCCGCCGTTGCCATCGCAATACTCGCGCATCCAGATCCGGCGGCCCATGTCGCAGATTTGTTCCTTGAGCACCTGTGACTCCTTCGAGTTGAAAAGCCGCAAGTCGGCGGAGTTTCCTGTTAGGGCCTGGGCTGCGGCGGGTGCTGGCGTGGTGCCTGCGGCGCCGTCGGCATCAAACACGACTTTGATGCCCGCTTCTGATAGTACATCCTTGGCGCCGGGTGTGATCCGGGTGTCGCGGTTATATCTGAATTCCCCGGCCCCGGTTTTGACATAGGCTTCGGCGTCTTTTTGTGCGAATAGTTTCATGGTGTTTTATGGTAGGAAATTTGGTCCACCAGTGCGGCACAATAGGCGTCCACAGGGGTGGCTTTGGCAAACGGGCAGGCGGCCTCGCGGCCTTCGCTGATGGCGATTTGCTGGCCGACACCGGCACCTAGCAGGTCGTAAACGACAATCGCCGGAGCGTAGGTTTCCACGCCGGAAAAAGTTTCCTCGGTCCACGGCAACGCGAGCAGCAGGCGTTCGCCCACATACTTGTGGGTGCGCACGGCCAGCGTGACTCGCCCGATGACGGTGCCGATTCTCATGACGCATGACTCCTTTCCGGATCGATGATGCCTAACACCTGCCAGCGCGCCGGGCTGCGTTCGTCGCCGACCATTTTGCGCGACTCGCTGCCATCGCTGGATATCAACACCCGCTGGCCAATGCCCGCACCGAGGTTGTCGATCACCACTTGCGGCGCGAGATCCGGGCTGTCCGGCACGGCGATCAACAGCCGCCAGCCTGTTAGGCTCTGGTGCTTGATGGTGGCCGTGACGTGGCCCCTGATGGTTGCGGTTCTCATTTAAAAGAGGTTCAGATTTTCCACCATGACGCAGCGACGCGAGCGGGTGAATGTCATCGGGGTGGTCACGCCCTCGCCGGTGGGTGTGGCGATGCTGAAGCTGAGGAAGCCTTCGCCGCCGAGTCCCAAGCCGGTCATTGACGGGCCGTTTTTGATGAACAAGGTGGTATCGATCGCCTGCGCCATTCGGGTGAGGTTGCTGATGTTCTGGCTGTGCATGATGGCGGTGTGCTTGTATCCGTGTTCGGCCTTGATCGCCTCGGCAATGGCGGCCGCCACATTCGGCACGCGAACAACCGGCACAAACGGCATCATCTGTTCTTCATCGACAAACAGATGATCCGCCCGGGTTTCTCCGACAAGAAGCCGGGTGGTGGGCGGCACGTCGAGTCCGATGGCTCGCGCGAGCACGCAGGCGTCCCGACCGACGAGATCGCGGTTGACGACGGCATGCGGGCAACCCGCACCCTGACCCTCTGGAAACACGAAGGCCTTGGCTGTTAGTGCCTCTATCTGGCGGGCGTCGAGTTGCACCGCTCCCGCTTTTCTCAATTCGGCAAATAGCCGGTCGGCCACGGCATCGACGACGAATACTTCCTTCTCGCCGATGCATAGCAGGTTGTTGTCATAGCTTGCGCCCTGGATGATCGACCTCGCGGCGCGTGCGCAATCGGCGGTTTCATCCACCACGACCGGAGGATTGCCCGGCCCGGCACAAATCGCGCGTTTACCGGTTTTCATCGCGGCGGCGACGACTGACGGGCCACCGGTCACACACAGTAACTTGACCTGCGGGTGGTTGCACATGGTGTCGAAGGTTGCGAGCGTCGGCCGGATCACGGTGGTGAGCAAATCGGAGATGCCGGTCTCCTGATAGATCGCCTTGTTATAGGCGCGGATTGCCACGACCGCGCAGTTGGAGGCGGCGGGATGGGTGTTGAAGACCACCGCATTGCCGGCAGCGATCATGTTGATCGCATTGCCTGTCAGGGTGGGGACACTATGCGTCGAGGGCGTCACCGCACCGATCACGCCCCACGGCGCGTAGTCGATAATGGTCAACCCGAAATCACCACTGAAAGCCGTGCGATCCATGAACTCAACCCCCGGCACCAGGTCACCACAGATTTTCAATTTCTCGATTTTGTGATCCAGGCGGCCGATTTTCGTTTCGCTGAATTCCAAGGCACCCCATTCTCCGGCTTTCTCAACGCACATCCGGCGGATCACGCCGACGGCTTTCTTGCGGGCCGCAAAACCCTGGTCGCGCAGCATTTCAAACGATCGGTGCGCCGCCTCGGCAGCGTCTTCCATCGATGCGTAAACACCAAAAGCAGAATCGTCGGACTTGGCCGCCGGGGTCTGGGATTGGAGGCGCTTGAGCACTTCGCTCACCACCCGGCTTAAAAGTTTTTCGTCAATAGTTGCCATGTTGAAATCCAATTTTTTTCGCACCGTTCAATTCGCGACAAGTTGCTGAAGTGGATGGATTGCCGCTTGTGTCGTCTGGCGTATCAAATGGGTATGTTGTCAGTTGGCCCGGAACACCTGGCGTTTTGCAATATCAACCTGGTCCACGATGCCGATCACCACGGCATCAACGGGCGAGTCCTTGTCGTCTGCGGCAAGTCGCGCGGAACTCCCCTGCACGACCAGCACCACATCGCCCTCGCCCGCACCGAGCGAATCGATGGCGACCAAAGTACTGGCGCCGGACTTGAATGCGACCGCCTCCGGCGAGTCGATGACCAGCGGACGAACGACCAGAAACTTGTGCCCCGTCATCTTCGCGTTTTTCTTCGTCGCAATGACGCTGCCTTCCACACGTGCGAGTATCATATATTGGATGGTTGTTCCGCTAACACAAACGCCCGGAAACGCTCAATCGATTGCGCGTCCTGGCTCGTCATGAACGGATGATTCATTTTGTTTTGGGCAATACCACGCCAAGGTCGTTGTGCGGACGCGCAATGACGCTGACGCTGACGACTTCGCCGAGGGATTGCGCGGCAACCTTGCCGGCTTCGGTGGCGGCCTTGACGGAGGCAACATCGCCGGTGACACAGGCGGTCACCATCGCGTTGCCAACCTGGGTCATCGGACCGGCGAGTTGGACGTTGGCGGATTTGAGCATGGCGTCCGTCGCTTCGACGAGCGCGATGAGTCCGCGGGTTTCGATCATTCCTAGTGCTTGTTGTGTCATATGTTTATTGGGGTTGTGGGATGTGTTGGTTCACGCTTGTTAGTTCCGCCCACGCGTTGCGGGCGATGATCAGTTCTTCATGGGTGGGGATCACGCGCACCTCGATTTTGGAGCGCGGTGTGGAAATGACGGCCTCCTGGGCGCCGGTGCCGGCGTTGGCTTCGCGGTCGAGTTCGAGACCGCAAAAATCAAGATCGGCGCAGATTGCTTCACGCAGTACAGGGTTGTTTTCCGCGATGCCGGCGGTGAAAACAATCACGTCGGCTCCGTTCATTTCGACCAGAAACTGACCGATGAATTTACGAATAGAGGAGGTGAAAACCTCAAGTGCGATGCGCGCGTTCTCGTTGCCTGATGCGGCTGCGGCGAGGAGGTCGCGGACATCGCCGGTCGGCAGGCCGGACATGCCTAACAAGCCGGAGCGGGTGGTCAGCGCCTGTTCCACCGCATCCATGCCGAGGCCGAGGTCGCGGGCCAGATAGATCAATGCCAGGCAGTCAAAATCACCCACGCGGTTGTTTTGCGGCAGACCGCTTTGCGCGGTCATGCCCCAACTGGAATCCACCGCCCGGCCGTTTCTAACAGCAGCCACCGACGAACTGCCGCCAAGGTGGCAGGAAATGATGCGCAACTGGTCCGTGCCGCGCAGTTCGGCACAGCGCTGGGTGACGTAGCGGTGACTCGCACCATGATACCCGTAACGACGAATGCCGTATTGGGTTTCCCATTCCAACGGCACCGGGTAACGCCTTTTCGCCGGCGGCAAATCAGCGAAAAACGCCGTCTCAAATGTGCCGATGCACGGCAACTGCGGATAGAGCTGGTTGAACAGCCGGACGCCGGCGATGCACGGCGGATTATGTGCCGGCAACAGCGTGTTGAACTCCGCCATCGCCTCAAGCACCCGTTCATCCATCCGTTGCGTGCCACTCACATTGCGCGCACCCACCGGCTTGAAGCCGACCGCCGCCAGACTGCCGAATCCGCCGAGTTCCTTCTCCACCAACGCAATCGCCGCCCCGTGGTCCGGGACCACCGCCGTCCCCGTCCGCTCCGGCGCGCCACCGGTCTGGAGCCTGTACGGTGACTCCGCGCTGCCAATGCGCTCGATCCCGCCGCTGGCGAGAACGCGCTCGGACGGCATTTCAAACAAGCGGAACTTGAATGAAGTGCTGCCAATGTTGGCAACGAGAATTTTGTTAGGTGTCATGGCGTCCGGTGGGTCATCCGCAGCACGGAACCGCGGAAAACCCCGCAGCATGCGCTTTACCCCATGGAGAAATTGCCCGATGTGTTTCAAAATCCGTTATTTCGCGGCCGCCTTGCCGCCAAGAAATTTACCGAGCCCGGCAAGATCGTCGTGCGGACGCGGAATCACATGAACGGCGATCACCTCGCCGATCTCGCTCGCCGCCATCGCGCCCGCTTCCACGGCGGCCTTGACGGCGGCAACCTCGCCACGAATACACACCGTGACATATCCCGAACCGATTTTTTCCCAGCCTATCAGCTCGACGTTGGCGGCCTTCAACATGGCGTCAGTCGCTTCAAACTGTGCGGTGAGGCCCTTCGTTTCTATCATTCCAAGTGCTTGTCCAGACATATGCTTCTATCCTTTCTTGTGTTATGCGGTGAAGAATTTCAAAAGTTCCGTGACGGGACGCGCAATGACATGGGCGGCAACCAGGTTGCCCACCCGGCTGGCGGCCTCCTTGCCCGCATCGACCGCCGCCTTGACGCTGCCCACATCGCCCTGCACGATGGTCGTAACCAGCGCGCCGCCTATGGGAATGGATTTGATCAGTTGCACGTTTGCGGCTTTCACCATGGCATCACTGGCTTCCACCAGGCCCACGTAGCCCCGAGTTTCAATTAGTCCGATTGCTTCGCTCATGTGTTTTGTTTGGTTGGTATGGATTGGTTGCTTGCTGGTGATCCGCGGACAAAGACCGGGGATTTCGCGGAAGGTATGCGGGTGTTGTCGCGTGATGGATTGGTGGCGTGCAGCGAGAGTCCTTGAAACCGAGAATGTGTTGTCGTTAGGTCAAATTCTTCGTCTTGCGTCTTGGGTCTTGTTGTCTTGGGTCTGAGGCGAAGCCTCGCTAGATATCTATTGCTTTAACAGTTCCACTTTCGTCGCATGCTCCAGATCGCACGCGTTCGCCTCGTCGGTATCGATGTGAACCTCAAGCTTGAACGACGGGTCAATCCGGACAATGAGATCGTCAAAGCGCGTGATGCAAGCGGGCGCAACCACCTTCAGCGTGATCCGATCGAGATGCTTCACACGGTAATATGCAGCTTCCGATGGCGACATGTGGACATGACGCGCCGCGCGGATGATGCCGTTTTTCATTTCCAGCATCCCATGCGGACCGATGACGTAGCCTCCGGGCGTGCCCTCGATGTCACCCGACATTCTCACCGGCACATCAATCCCGAGTTGAATGGCATCGGTGATCGCCAATTCAATCTGGGTGAAGTTCCGGCACGGACCTAAAATCCGGAGATTCGGAATGATCCGCTTGCGCGGGCCCACCAGTGCCACCGTCTGCTGCGCGGCAAACTGCCCGTCCTGATAAAGCCATTTGTGGACGGTCAACTCCGCGCCTTTTCCAAAGAGCACTGCCAGATTCTCAGGCGATATGTGCATGTGCCTCGCGGAACTGTTGACCCGCAACGTCGGCCCCGCCGCCCCCGATGACCTGCCAAGCTGACGGTAGAGCACCTCGCGTACGAGGGTCTCCACATGGGGGCGGCTGGGCGATTGGACGGCGCTCATGGCAAGCAAGTGCCACGGATCGTGCGGAAAATATGAACGAAGTCAATCATAAAAAATATTTTTTTTCGTAGGTCCATGGCGGGTTGGATTTGCGGGTACTCCGTCTGGTTTCAGAGCATGTGGACCGGCAATTCCCCGGCATTGGTGGTGCGATCCGGGATTTCAAGCATCTCCGGGCGGTGTCTTTGTCCGGTGGCCTGGCAGTATTGGGTGGGCCGGATGGCAATGCCCGCCTTCTCAAGCGTGCGCAGCGGGACGTTGGTCAGCAGCAGGTCGACATTACGCCATGGCATGAGGAATGAGAGGGCGGTCCGCTTCAGTTTGGAATCGTCCAGACAGAAAAGCGCACGGTGGCTCCGCCTCAAAACGGCTTTTTGCTGCGCGACGATGGTGGTCTGCGAATTCCATAGGCCCTCTTCATTCATGCCCTCACCGGACAGAAAGGCTTGGTCAAAATGCCAGAAATCGAGGCTCTTGATTGCCATCACACCGAGCAGAACCGATTGACGTGGAAGGAGTTGCCCGGCAACAAGGAACACTTCGATACCGGCGATGTCCGCCAGAATTTCTGCGACCGGGATGCTCGGGGTCACCACCGTGAGGGGCACGACAGGCCGCGTGCACAATGCCTCGGCAATCGCATACACCGTCGTGCCGGCATCCAGAAAAAGCGTGCTGCCAGGCACGATGAAGGAGTGCGCGGCGACGGCGATTTTCTCTTTAGCAGACCGTGACTGGTCGCGTCGCTCGGTGAATGACGGAAACCGGCTGTCAAATTCCGAAATGGCCCCGCCGTAAGTACGCTTGATTTTTTTCGCCTCTTCCAGCGCCGATAAATCCCGGCGCGCCGTCGCCTCGGATACCCCCAATTGACGACAAAGTTCCCCAACAGGTAGAAACCCATGCTGTGCCACCAAAGTGGCCAAGCGCTCCCGTCGGGCTTGTACAATGCGCAAAGGTACTTTCACCGCCCGCCGGAATTGCCCGTTTTAATGATCGATGTCAATCAAATTTTCGTGTGACCGGGGGGCGGCCTGGCAGGAGTCCGAGCACGGAGATACATTGGGGATGTCTGAGATTCGCGTGGCGGAGGCGGCGGTAATGGCGCAGGATTGCCGGCGTGTGATGAAACCCCGATTCGAAATCAGCGTGTTAGAGGACCGCAACGGGTTCCGGAGCGCGCTGGCGCGGTGGTTTGTTCAACACGGCAAGGACTACCCGTGGCGGCGCACGCGGGATCCGCATGAGATTTTGATTTCCGAGGTGATGCTTCATCAGACGCAGATCGCGACGGTGTTAGGGAAAGGATACTACCAGCGTTTTTTGGCGGCCTTTCCGGAATTGCGGTCGCTGGCGGAGGCGGATGACGCGGCCTTGCTCAAAGCGTGGGAAGGACTCGGCTATTACCGGCGGGCGAGGATGCTGCGCGAAACGGCGCGGGCGGTTCTGGAAAATCATGGCGGGGTGTTTCCGCAGGATGTGGATTTGTTGATGAAACTTCCCGGCATCGGACGCTACACGGCGGGCGCGCTGCGGGCCTTTGCGTGGAATATTCCCGCGGTGTTGGTCGATGGCAATGTGGCGCGGGTGCTGGCCCGGCTGCTGGATATTTCCGATCCGGTGGATGACACGGCCGGAATCCAGCGGATCTGGAACCATGCCGCGACATTGGCCGATCACGTGCGCCCGCAAATCTATCATGCGGCGCTGATGGAACTCGGTCAGGTGGTTTGCCGGCCGGGGGTGCCGGATTGCTTGCAGTGCCCGGTCGCACGGTTTTGTCGATCGGACGAACCGGATCGCCTGCCGGTCAAGCAGCGCAAAATTCCGATCACCCGGGTGGACGAACATGCGCTGTGGATGCGCGATGACCAGGGACGCTTGTTGCTGCACCATGAGGGCGGCAAGCGCCGCACCGGCTTGTGGAAACTGCCAACTCGTGAAGCCGCCGCAATCTCCCATCTAACGGTCCTGGCGGAACATCGCTATGCGATCACCCGTTACCGCGTGACCTTGTGGGTGCATGATGGAAGCACGTTGCTTCCCCGCTTCCGCCCGTCCGGCGCCGAATCCTGGCAGACGCCGAGCGGGGTGCCCGCGTTGGCGATCGCCGCGCCATTCCGGCGGGTGATCGAACAATTGTTGGAGAATTCTTGAAATCAAGTGTGACGTATCCGCCTGTTTGTGCTTTCCTCCCTGCGGATGGATGGAATCACGCGGTTATCGATAGTTCTGTTAGCGGGGTGCTTGGTTCAGGCGTGTTCGGTGGCACCGCAACCCGATACGAGGGTTCCCGGACCGGGAGCCCGCCGGATCGTCGCCCAGCGGGCCAGCGCCGTGGTGGTGACGGATCGGGACGACTTGAGCCGCTGGATGAACCGCAAGTGGGTCGTATCCCATACCGCGCACGACGCGGATGGCGGTTCGGCGGCACCGATCGCACCGGACGGGTATTTTCTCACAGCCAATCATGTGTTGGCGCGGATGACGGGCCGGAAAGTGTTTGTCATCTATCGTGACGGGGCTCGTCTGGCTGCGCAGCAAGCCCGGGTCGTGTGGCGGTCCGCAGGGGCGGATCTGGCATTGTTGCACATCCCTGTCAGAACCCCGTATTATTACCGCTGGACCCCTCCCGAACGCTGGCTGCCCGTGGGAAGCCTTGTGATCCACGGCGGCATGGCCACCGGCTTCAAATGGGAATGCGGAAAACTTGGAACCCCGCTGGCTCCAGAGGGCTCACTCACCGGTAACCGGAAATTCAAAATCGATATCCCGTTGCAACCCGGTGATAGTGGCGGTCCGGTGGTGGACGCGGATGGCGCGCTGGTCGGCATCAACTCGGGGGTCGAGTTCCTCGTGCCCATGGAAACCGCGTTTTTCGTCGATTCCGAAGCCAACCGCCCGAACACCCGGATGATCGATTCCTTGCTGCGCATGGATCGCGCCCGCAATAGTCGCGGAAATCCCGCCGTAGAATGAACCCATGGAGAAGCGCTTGATGGCATGGAAACGCGTGATCTTGGGGATAGGAGGCGGAACGGCGGTTTGTTTCCTGTTAGGGTCGTGTGCGGGTTTCGACAAGTCGTGGTTGCCGGGAAGTGCCGCGTCGGCGGTGCAAAACCAAATCATGTTGGTGCGCGAGGAACCTCCCTCGTTCGGCTTCAGTCGTTTGGCGTCACGCTCGAAAATCTATCCGGACCTCGGGCTTTTCCTGCAGCAGCGGGGGATTCCCGACTTTCTGGCGGAGATCGGCGGTACCCAGAACCGGCATTACTTCATCCTTTACTACCTGCAAGAACGCAAGGCATTCGCTTGTAGAACCCGCCCGGACCGCGCGCAGGTGCTTGAGTTTGCCGGACCTTACCCGATCACCGCCCGGGAATACCGCCTGCTGGATGGCTTCCGCCGGGGGAAAGGGCCCGGATCAGCACGAATACGACGGGATCCCAAACAATTTTGCCGTTTGGGAATTTCTTTCTTGAACGGCAAGGGGGGAGGGGATAGATTGGCTTGCGTCACGGTGGATTGGCCGCCGTGAGCATCATAATCCGGGGTATTCGCCCCATCCATAAACAAACCATAACACACCAACAAACATGAAAACGAATACAAGAATGCATCGGGGTTTCACCTTGGTGGAACTCCTCGTGGTTATATCTATTATCGCCACGCTGGCGGGAGTCGGCGTGCCGGTCATCATCAGCAAAAAGAAAGACGGGGATCGCACCCAGGCGACTGCCAATATCAAGGAAATCGGCATGGCGATGTTCACCTTCGAACAAGACTATGGCAGCTATCCATGTAACTCCACCGCAGTCGAAGTTAGAAACAACAACCCGGAATCGAGCGTTGCTTTTGGCAGCTCCTCGTCTAACGACTTTTTCCGCCAGTTGATCGCCGCAGGCAGTATCGACTCGGAGACGTCATTCTATGCCAAGGCCCCCTACACGAGAAAGCCGGATAATGTCATGACCCAGAGCAAATGTCTGGCACCGGGTGAATGCGGGTTCGCATATATCATGGCCACCATGACTGAACCGTTGAGCAGTTCCGGCAACTCCCGCCGTCCGTTGCTCGCGGCCGCCGTTTTCAACGGATTGACCAATGGCACCTTCGATCCCGATGTCTATGCCAAAAAAGCCGTGATTTTCCGCATCGACACCAGTGCCACTTCGGAAGCCATCAGACCGTCCGACAAGAAAGTGCTGGTCGGTGGGGGCAAAACCCTCATGCAAGGTGGTGACAGGGACACAGTGTGGGGCTCTGACGTCAACCCGGTGATGAAGGCTCCCGAGAAGAACCGCGGCAACGTCTCCAACAAGCTGGATGCTAACAACCCCGACACTCCCTGATCCGTCTTTGATTTCCCCCGACGACCGGGAGCCCTCATGGGCTCCCGGTTTTTTGTGGCTTGGAAATGAAATCCACTTGCTGTTCGTGCGCGGTTTTCAGACTCATGTCCTTCATCCATGCGCAGCCTGAAAGAATCATGGAACTTGTTCCGTTCACTTGACGGGTGCGACCCGACACCCCCGCAAATCACTGAAATCATCATCCCGACATCCCATGCATCGTTTATTCCTCACGACGGCAATGACCGTCATTCTGCCGCTTGCGCCAGCGATGGCGCAGACCACCGCGCCCGCAACACCCGGAGCTAACAGCTTCTACCCGGCCAATAAGGCGCCGCTGCCGCAAAACGCATACAGCATCCTGCCCCTGGGAACGGTCATGCCGCAGGGCTGGCTCAAACAACAACTCAACATCCAGGCCAAGAGCCTCACTGGCAATCTGCCAAAATTCTGGAAAAGCCTCGCCCCCGATAGCGGCTGGCTTGGCGGCAAGGGTGAAAGCTGGGAGCGCGGACCCTACTACACCGACGGCATGGTGCCCCTCGCGTTTCTCACCCAAGACCCGGAACTGCTGGAGATGGCCCATAAATGGGTCGGCTGGACGCTCGATAACCAGCGTCCCGATGGTGCTATCGGTCCTGTCAAATGCACTGATTGGTGGCCGCTCGGGTTGATGTGCAAGACCCTCACCCAATACCACGACGCCACCGGTGACCCCCGCGTGATCCCGGTGATGACCAAGTTCTTTGCTTATATGAAGACGGAACTGCCGAAGCGTCCGCTGCATCAATGGGCGAAAATGCGCTGGGCCGATACCGTGTTGAGTGCCATCTGGCTCTACAACCGCACCGGCAATCCCGAATTGCTCGAAGTGTCGAAAATGCTGATGTCCCAAGGCTACGATTATGCACAACAATTCTCCAACTTCGAACCCTTTAGCAAGCCCTCCAAAAACTGGAATCTCGAAAACCATGGCGTGAATGCCGGCATGGCCTACAAAACCCCCGGGGTTATGTTCCAGCTAACAGGCGAGGCGAAATACAAACAGGCCGTCTATGACGGCATCAGCAATTTCGACAAATATCATGGCCAGGCGGGCGGCACGTTCGCCGCCGACGAATGTTTCGCGGGCCTGAGCCCGACGCAGGGCACCGAGCTGTGCTCCGTTGACGAGAGCATGTTCTCATTCGCGAACCTGATGGCGATGTTCGGCGACCCGCTGATGGGAGACAAACTCGAGCGCATGAGCTATAACGCGTGGCCGGCCACCTTCAGCCCGGATATGTGGGCGCATCAGTATGACCAGCAGGCCAACCAACCGATTTGCAGGAGATCCCCGGAAAGATGGTTCATCACTAACAAAGGCGAGGCCAACTTGTTCGGCGTGGAGCCTCAATTCGGCTGCTGCACCGCCAACATGCATCAGGGTTGGCCGAAATTTGTGAGACACCTGTGGATGGCGACCCCGGACGATGGCCTTGCCGCAGTGACCCTCGGCCCGTGCTCGGTCACCGCCAAGGTCAAGGGCGGCAATACTGTTAGCATCGATGTGGTCACGGATTATCCGTTCTCGGATACCATCCAGATGACAATCAAGACGGCGAACCCCGTGGAGTTTCCGCTGCAACTGCGCATTCCCGCATGGGCCCAGGGCGCGACTATCAAAACCGACCAGACCCTCAGCCCGCAACCCGGAACCTTCGCCACGATCTCCCGCATCTGGAAAAACGGCGACACCATCACCCTCACGCTGCCCATGAAAATCCGCATCGAACGCCGCTTCAACAACTCCGCCACCGTCCTCAGGGGACCGCTGGTGTATGCTCTGAGAATCGGCGAAAACTGGCAGAAGTTCAGAGGCGATGACGCCCACCCGGATTACGAGGTGCTGCCTACCACGCCTTGGAATTATGGCTTGTTATTCGACGCGAAGGATCCGGAGAAGTCCTTCAAAATCGTCACCAAGCCGATGGCCGACCCGGTCTATTCTAACAAAAACGCGCCTGTCGAATTGCACGCCAAGGGCCGGATTGTGCCACAGTGGAAGGAAGCACGCAACAGTGCCGACTTGCTGCCTGTGAGCCCGGTGAAATCCACCGAACCCATTCAGGATATCGTCCTCATCCCCTACGGTTGCGCCAAACTCAGAATCACCGAGTTTCCGGTGCTCGAGGAATAAGCCCATTCCCCCGGGGGCCGGCACCGTTCCGAGTGCGTCACACCTCGTCGGGGACGACGAACGGTGCGCGTTGTTGTTCCTTCACCAGCGCGTTGGCGGCGGCATTGTCTGTGCGGGATCATGCCCTCGCACGACCAGAAGATATGAAATCTTGGCAAAAAAAACGCAAGGATCCATATCACTGGTTGGCCTTGTCGAAGGCCGCGTCAAAGGCGACCGCGCTGCCGGGGAAATCGAGGCTGCGCACGAACGAGGCGGCCTCGGCACCGCCGTGAACGCGGTCCATGCGGATGTCCTCCCACTCGACTGATAGAGGGCCGCGATAGCCGACGTCGTTGAGCGCGACGATGATATCCTCGAACTCAATGTCGCCACGACCGGGCGAGCGGAAATCCCAGAACCGGCGGGCGTCGCCGAAATCCGTGTGCCCGCCGAAGACCCCGACCGAGCCGTCACCGTGGCTCCACCAGACGTCCTTCATGTGGACGTGGAAGATCCGGCAGCCGAACTCGCGGATGAATTTCACATAGTCCACGCCCTGATAGCCGAGGTGTGACGGGTCGTAGTTGAAGCCAAAGCGTTTGTGCTGGCCGACGGCGGCCAGGGCGCGCTGGGCGGAGGCGATGTCGAAGGCGATTTCGGTCGGGTGGACTTCGAGGGCGAAGTTCACGTCCGCCTTGTCGAACGCATCGAGGATGGGCAACCAGCGCTTGGCGAAATCCTTGAAGCCTTTTTCGTAATACTCTTGCGAGGTCGGCGGGAAGGCATAGATCGAATGCCAGATCGAGGATCCCGTGAAGCCGTTGACCACGGCGGGAAACTCGTCCTTGCCATTGCGGTCGGGCTTGGCGTTGAAAAACGCGCGGGCCGCCTTGGCTGTGACCATCATTTTTTTGGCGGCACGTTTGCGTACGCCTTCCGGATCGCCATCGCCCCAAACATCGGCGGGCAAAATCGCCTGATGGCGCGAATCAATGAGATCGCAGATCGCCTGGCCCACAAGGTGGCTCGAGATCGCGTAACAGGTGAGGCCGTTGTCGCCGAGCAACTCCCATTTTTCCTTCACATACGCTTTGCTGGAGGCGGCGGCATCAACGTCGAAATGATCGCCCCAGCAGGCGAGTTCAAGACCATCGTAACCCATTTCGTAAGCGAGTGGGGCGAGTTTTTCGAGCGGCAGATCGGCCCATTGGCCGGTGAAGAGTGTGACGGGTCGTGACATGATTGTTAGGATTGGGGTTGGATAGGGACAGGTTGCGGAAATTCCCAACCCGCATCAATACAAAAAACGCACCTTTTTTCCTTGCCACCCACATGGCCACGTATCTGGCAGACGTGCATGCCGGTCTGGCGTGTTTGCAGGTGCGATGCCGACGATTGTGAGTGGCCTTGGTTTGCGATCCCAAGAACCGGTGCCTGCAGTGTGGACGCCGCGTGTCAATATCTGTGCATTGCCCGCCAGCGTGTTGTGGAGGGTCACCGCTTCCGCCGTGCTGCGGCCTGTGGGGTCGTCCGGTTTGCGGTGCACGATGGTGGCGGCATTGTGCGCGTCGATGTTGAGGGCGGGCGCGTTCGCGCGGATCGCGAAGGACTTGGGCGGAGCGGCTTCAAATGGCGAATAGACCTGCCCATCGGATGCTGCCAGTCCTATCAGATCCGCCGTGCCGGGATCCGGCTTGGGTGCGGGCCACGGCTCGAAAAAGTGGCAGTTGATGGCAAGTTGGGCGTTTTGTTCCTTGAGAAAATCCAGGGTGGTCTGCTTGATGGTGTCCAATGTTCCGGCGTGCGGTGTGACCCGGAAGCGCAGGCCGGAAGTCTTCAAATCGATGAGCAGGACATGCATTTTCACCGGTCGGGGCCGCAACTCGTCACGCGCGATGCGGGTCACTCCGGCAAACGGATGGGTGATCGTTTCACCCGCCCATGCGGCCAATCCCGGGACCCAACCGGCCAATCCCACCACCCCCACTGCGAGTGCCCGGATCGTTTTGCGCACAACGCTCCGGTCGCACCATCCCGGTCTATCAGTTCCGTTCATGCTTGTTTCCTTCCACCTTGGGCGGGATGGAGATCATGCCGGATTCCGGCGTCTTGGGCTGGCGTTTCAAGCGCTGCGCTCACGCAGGGGAGCTGTCCTCCATGGGAGAAGGCGATCACGACAGCAACTTGAAATGCGTTTCGTGGGTTCATGCCGGGAAATCTATCGCGCACGGTGGCTGCTGGCCAGTGGCATTCCATCAAACTACGCGCCAATGTGGCCAGCGCGGAAAAACCTGGCCCGATATGTTCTAATTCTCTTGCTGCCCGGCTGGGTCCGCTGGTAAATCGTCCTGCCACAATGTCTGACCAAGTTCCCGCCGTCCTTTTTCCAAGTGTCCATGCGCTGATGACACACGCATGGATGCTTGCATTGCCAACGGTGGTCCAAGCGGATGGGCACGGTTTGTCAGGCAATTCCAGCAAACGGTTTTGGTTTCCATCTACGCCGGCTTAGCTCAGTTGGTAGAGCAGCTGATTTGTAATCAGCAGGTCATCAGTTCGAGTCTGATAGCCGGCTCCATCGAAAATCAATGAGTTACGGAGCGAAAAACGCTAACAAAATGTTAGGTTGGTGCCCTTTCCCTGCCCTTATTCCAAACTCCCCCGGCATGCTTCCCGCCGTGCCGTGTGCCGATGGTTTGGGTGGGAATCCCGCCACTCCCAAAACCACAAGCGCGCTGGACGCGAGCCATGATTTCACGGCTGGGCAAGGAACCCGATGCCGTGATCGCCAGAACCTACGATCTGGACTTTTACACGGTTTGCTCCAAGCGCCGCAGTCTGGGCATTCCGGGTTGGCGGAAGAAGTGATGCCCGCGTCTGCTCGGAACCGCCGGAGACAGACCCGAATGTCTGGTGTGAGACCCGTGGCTGGCTCTCCGAGTCAGTCACGGGGACCCGATTCGGTGTCTAGTCGCTGCGGGTGGACTTGCAGGGCCTGTTCAGGGACAGTCCCACTGCGGCACCGAGGAGCAACAAGAGCACGGTCTCGACGGATCCGATTGGATGAACTGCTGCGAACCATGTGGACCGATTGCTCATTGCTGTGAGATCGTCGGGATCGTGGCCGAAGCTGCGTGACGTGCCGTCTGGTCCCATCGAATACACGTAGTCATAGCTGCAACCATCGCAGTTGCCCACAATGTGGTGCGCTCGACCAACAGGTTTGGACCGCCAAACAGGAGGCCCGGCTTCTGCCAGTTCCCTACTTCATGGCAACCTTCACCCTGCCTGAACAACTCCGGCCGATCTGCCGCGCCTATCCCGAAATCCTCTATCAACTTATGATACCCGGGGAAACGTCCTGCTGCGTTGGACCTCCAGCGCCACCGGCAAGACCGACGTCATGGCGCTCCATCCGCACGAGTTCATCCGGCGCTGGCTCATCCACATCCTTCCCAAAGGCTTCACCAGAGTCCGCCACTACGGCTTCCTCGCCTCCGCCGCCCGCAAAAGCCGGCTCCACATCCGACTGCTGTTAGGTGAACTCGGCGAGCCTGCCCCCAAACTTCCCGAGCCCGCGCCCTTCACCTGCCAATGCTGTGGAGGCGCGCTGACATTCCTGCGCGAGATCGCTCCCATACTCTTCGTCCGCGGATCACCCTTGATCGCATGAACTCATGTCAACCCTTCATTCCGCTGGCATCGCCCCAAGCCGTGTCCTGGGAACGTGCGCCTGGAAACTACTATATATCACGTATTTGGCCGCAAGTTAGGACATCATGTCTCATTTCCTGCCAAAAACCCGCACCCTTCCACCGTTGCGTGGAGCGAATCGCCTTGCGACTCGCTCCACGGCCCCCGCAAAGGACCTTGAAAACCACGGGTGGCCTTTGTCATCACGGCAAGTCACTGACTCTGAGTCGTGAATTGAAATCGCATACCGCGTAGACTTCCGCACGCCGCACGGCCTGGGCCTGTTCAACAACCGAAAGGTTTGAGACTATCGCTCAAACCTATCTTTGGGGTTGGCCCTTTTCTGTCAAAGCGTTCTCGAACCACTCTCGAAGGACCTTCCTTTCCGGCATGTCACGCAGCACCCATTGGTCCGTATGGTCCGCGAACGGCAGAGCAAGAAAGGTGAAGTTACCTGACGGGAACGCCTTCTTGAGATACGTCTTTGTTGGGTCGACACTCTTCTCCTGGCTGATGAACTGTGGTCGGTTGCCCAAACGTTTCAGGCGTGTAGCCGCAGAGGAGCGATCGCTTCCTGTATACCCGAGGTCACATTCGTCGACCGTGCCCTGGCTGTTCTGCCACTTGTTTCCAGAATACTCCACAATGACCGGATATTTCTCTTCTTTTTTGAGATCCATAGCTCGCACACATTGGGCGGAAGCAAGAGTCATTATCAATATCAGCGTGGTGTTTCTAATCATAGTTTTCCATAGCAAACGTTTTTGTGATGGCGGCCGCGTGGTTGGGGTGAGTTAGTGGGGTGGTTGGGGAGCTTCTGGCGTCTTGCCTTAATCACTCCCGGGGACCCGCTCGGGTGTGGGATTCACTCCCCTTGTAAGCAGCTCCCTGAACTCTGTGAGATGGTTTTTGAAAACGCCATGTGGATCCGTGTTGTACTTCTTGCACAGTGTTGCTGCGAGCCCTACAACTTCCCCCATCAACCCTCCGGTACGCATGACACGCACCGATCCCAGGGCCTCATGTGTCACGCTCACATCGCGTCCTGCCATGAACAGGTTCTCAATGTGGCGGATTCAAACTGTTAGGGAATATCTAGAGGAGGGGTAATTCCTTCTGGTTTGGTGTATGGTTTAGTTGATCCTTTCGCGGAACGGCGAGATGGAAC
>CAISTY010000061.1 GCA_903888515.1 Akkermansiaceae bacterium
CTACCACATCCATCTATTCCAACTTTAAATTTGAACCGCCAAGACGCCAAGTGCGCCAAGCAAAGAATGAATCCGGTTCTTTTTAACCCATGATTCTCTGGACTTCTCTTCCTTCGCGTCCTTCGCGGTTAAAAAATCTTCACTTCTGCGGGCAAGTCGGCGCGGCGGGCCGCCACGCCCTACCACCTTCGCGTTCTTTCGCGTCCTTCGCGGTTAAAAAATCTTCTCTTCTACGGGCAAGTCGGCGCGGCGGGTCGCCACGCCCTACCACCTCCCGCCGACCTCTTCCTCTTGTCTGGTCTCTGGACTCTGGTCTCTGGTCTCTGGTCTCTGGACTCTGGCCTCTGGTCTCTGGTCTCTGGACTCTGGTCTCTGGACTCTCTCTTCTCTTCCTCCGCGTCTCCTGTAGCGCGGCGGGGGCCGGTGC
Organism: Akkermansiaceae bacterium; assembly: GCA_903888515.1. Lineage (GTDB taxonomy): Bacteria > Verrucomicrobiota > Verrucomicrobiia > Verrucomicrobiales > Akkermansiaceae > Luteolibacter. The sequence continues at coordinate 428 of CAISTY010000061.1, forward strand.
GGAATGGCTGATTTGCATAAAATGGGTTGCCCAACGAAGGGTGATCGGGTGCAATCCCACGGCGGCCGGGTTTGCCCTGCCCATCGGTGGATCGCTTTCGTTTTCGGGCGGAGAGGTTCCTTGCACCACAGACAATCTAACGCACGACGCGCCTCATGTTTCGCACGGTTCTGGAAAAGATCCATCCGGCGGTCTTCCTCAAGGCCGCACAGACGGAACTTGCCAATGTTTCGGAGCAACAAAAGAAGCTCGTCGCGCTCTGCGCGCTGACTGCCGAGGAGGCCTTGAAGCGCATGGAGGTTACGGCGGCCGGACTGAACGAAGAACAGGTGGAAGCCGCCCGCGCTTTGCATGGCCTCAATGATCTGGGTGCCAAAAAACGCGTCGGGCTGTTAGTTGAACTTGCCGAGCGCTGCCGCAATCCGCTGGTCATCCAATTGCTGGTGATCTGTCTGGTTGCCTTCGTGATGGGTGATCTGCGCTCGGCGGTGGTGGTCGGGGGCATGATTGTGCTCAGCGTGGTGCTCGCTTATGTGCAGGAGCACCGGTCGAGCAAGGCGGTGGATCGCCTGCGCGCCATGGTCAGCGCGAATTGTCTCGTCCTGCGCGAGGGCCATGAGATGGAATTGCCGATCTCGGCCGTGGTGCCGGGCGATATCGTGGTGCTGCAGGCCGGGTCGCTCATCCCGGCGGACCTGCGCCTGATCAGTGCCAAGGATTTCTTCGTGAGCCAATCCTCGCTCACCGGCGAGTCAATGCCGGTGGAAAAACACGCCGACCTGACGGATGTGGCGGGACGCGGGATCATCGAATTGCAGAACGCGTGTTTCCAGGGCAGCAACGTCCTGAGTGGCACCGCGCGGGGCGTGGTGGTCAACACCGGGCACATGACCCAGTTCGGTTCGATCTCGGAAAAACTTTCCGGCGCGCAGGTTCAGACGAGTTTTGACAAGGGTATCTCCGGATTCACCTGGCTGATGATCCGCTTCATGGTGGTGATGACCTCGGTGGTGTTTTTGATCGTTGGGTTCAACTCACATAACTGGGGTGAGGCGCTGCTCTTCGCGCTCTCCGTGGCCGTGGGCCTGACCCCGGAAATGCTGCCGATGATCGTCACGGTGAATCTAGCCAAAGGGGCCATCGCGATGTCACACAAGAAGGTCATCGTCAAGCGGCTCGGCGCGATCCAGAACTTCGGCGCGATTGACATCCTCTGCACCGACAAAACCGGCACCCTGACCCAGGACCGGGTCATCCTGGAGGAATATGTGGACGTCACCAACCGCAACAGTGACGACGTGCTGCGTTACGCCTACATGAACAGTTATTACCAGACAGGTTTGCATAACCTGCTGGACCGCTCCATCCTGCAGCACACCGAGCTGGAGGTGGAGCGCGGCTGCCGCAAGGTGGATGAAATCCCCTTTGACTTCCAACGCAAGCGCATGTCCGTGGTGGTCGATTATGAGGAGGATCATGTGCTGATCTGCAAGGGGGCGGTGGAGGATATCTTCAATGTCTGCACCCATTACCAAATCGACGATGAAATCCATATCATCATCGACCTGATCAAGAATGACCTGTTGGAGGAATACGAGGCGCTGAGCAACGACGGCTACCGCGTGCTGGCCATCGCCTACCGCGAGTTTCCGCGAACCAAGCAGGTGTTTTCGGTGGCGGATGAGAGCGATCTCATCCTGCTCGGCTACCTCGCCTTTCTGGACCCCCCCAAGGACTCGGCAGCCAAGGCCATCACCCTGCTCAGGGAAGCCGGCGTGTCCACCAAAATCCTCACCGGCGACAGCGCCTTGGTCACGCGCAAGATCTGTCATGACGTGGGACTCAACGCGGACAGGGTCATCATCGGCGACCAACTTCTGGGACTCAGCGAGGATCAACTCGGCGAACTGGCCGAAAAACACCATGTGTTCGCGCGCTTGTCGCCGAGCCAGAAGGAATCGATCATCATCGCGCTGCAAAAACGCGGGCATGTCATCGGTTATATGGGAGACGGCATCAACGACGCGCCGTCGATGCGCGTGGCGGATGTGGGGATCTCGGTGGATACCGCGGTGGATGTGGCCAAGGAGTCTGCGGATGTTATTCTGCTAGAAAAAAGCCTGGTGGTGCTGGAGGAGGGGATCATCGAGGGGCGCAAGGTGTTTGGCAATATCATCAAATACGTGCGCATGAGCGCCAGTTCGAACTTCGGCAACATGTTCAGCGTGGTGGGCGGCAGTTGGTTCCTGCCATTCCTCCCCATGGCCCCGATCCAGGTGCTGCTCAACAACCTGCTCTATGACGTGTCACAGGTCGGCATCCCGTCCGACAAGGTGGACGAAGAATATCTCACCACGCCGCGCAAATGGAACATCGCCAACATCCGGCGCTTCATGATGATCATCGGACCAATGAGTTCGCTATTCGATTACGCGACGTTCTTCCTGATGCTGTATGTTTTCAATTGCAGCCTGTTCAGCGCCGCGGGCACCAGTGCCGCGGACAAGACTTATTATGAAAGCCTGTTCCACACCGGATGGTTCGTGCAGTCTATCCTCACCCAGACTTTGATCGTACATATCATCCGGACGCGGAAAATCCCGTTTTTCCAGAGCATCGCGAGTCCGTTTCTGCTAGGCACCACCCTGGCGGTGATGGCGGCCGGGGCGTTCCTGCCGTATTCCCCGTTCGCGGCCTATTTGGGTTTCGTGCCGCTGCCCGCAAGTTATTGGTATTGGATCGGCGGCTTCCTGCTTGGTTATGCCTTCATCACCCACCATGTGAAGGTTTGGTTCCACAAAAAATACGGAATAGATTGACATGAAAAGCCTGCTCACCGCGCTCCAGGAAGGCCGCTTGATCGAGTTGCCAGACAACCACAAGGAAAAATCGCTGGAATATCTGGCGACCCTCATCGAGGCGATTCCCGATATCGGGGGGGAACGCGGCATCACGGAAACCGTGCTCGAACGCGAGCGCCTGCATAACACCGGCATCGGCAAAGGCTGGGCATGCCCGCACGCGCGTTCGGATTGGGACGGCGAATTGTTATGTGCCGTTGGCTGGAGCCCGCAAGGCATCGACTACGGGTCGCCCGACGCCAATCCGGTGCATCTGGTGGTGATGTATTTCGTGCCGGACGGCCAGAAGAACTCCTATCTCAAGGAAATCTCGTCGCTGGCCAAGGCCATCCAGAGCATGCCATCCATGCAGTCACTGGCGTCGTTGGAGGATCTATCGGAAGTGCGCCACTGCCTGCTCGATGCGATCAACTCGGCACTCGAATCGATGGCCCCGGACGCGCGGGCGAGGATGATCCAGTTAGAGGTGAAGCAGGCGGCGGTCGAGCACGGGCCCGCCGCGGTGCCGATTGAGATCGCTTCACAGTTGGTGCCGGTGATGATCGTATGGGTGCCCGGTCACAAGCCGTGGGTGCTCGGTCAGGACTTGGAAATCATGCGTCTGATCGACGGCGAGGAGCACATCACCACGGATCTGGAGACGCGCGGACGATCCGAGCACCGGGGCGTGCAGATCCTGTTGCGCTCGTATGCGAAGTATCAACCGGACCGTACTGTCTATGATTGCCTGGTGGTGGGAAAGGCGAATGGCGCTTGAAATGACATTGCGGTCCGGATTTCTAGCGGACAAGATCCGCGAATGCTGATTCCAGTGTGGGGAAGCGGAAATTGAAACCATCGGCCTCCAGTGCGGCGGACCGGGCGTGCTGACCGGCGAGCAGTGCGCCGCCGAACTCCCCGAGCACGAGTTTCAGTGCGAATCGCGGCACGGGCAGGATTGCCGGGCGATGCAGCGCGGCGGCCAGTTTGCGGGTGAAATCGCGGTTGCGATCCGCAGCGGGAGCGGTGGCATTGACGGCACCCCACAAGGATTCTGATAGAACTGCGTGCACGATGGCCGCGCGCAGATCATCGAGGTGGATCCACGGCATCCATTGGCGGCCTGAGCCGAGTCTGCCACCCAAACCCGCTTTGAAGAGCGTGACGAGTTTCCGGAAAGCTTCACCCTCGCGGCCCAAAACGAAGCCGATGCGCAGGCGCACGACCCTGACACCGGGTGCTTCGGCCTCCATCGCGGCGGTCTCCCAATCGCGGCAAAGATCTGCCAGATAGCCGTGGCCTGGCGCGGACGCTTCGGTGAGCACTTGATCACCGCGGTCGCCATAAATGCCCACGGCCGAGGCATTGACGAGGACCTTGGTCTGCGCTTCCGGTGGCCCGCGGCGGAGTGCCTCGACCACCCGTCGGGTCAGGTTCACGCGGCTTTCATGGAAAAGACGGCGATTTGCCGGAGTCCAGCGGCAGGCGATCGATTCGCCGGCCAGGTTGATGACCGCCTGGTGATCGGTGAAATCGAGGGTTGCGGGTGTTTGCCAACGGTCGACGCCCGGCACGGAGCCGCCGCCCGAGCGGCTGACGCCGGTGCATGTCATGCCCATCCTCGCCAGCAGGGCGGGCAACCCGCGACCGATGAACCCGGTGACTCCGAGGATTGCGACCCGTGGCATGCATTGCATGCGATCAAGATGCCCTAAAACCGCTGCTGGTAAAAGAGATTTCAAGTGTTGTCTTTCGGTCTTTACTTCGGGGGCTCTGGGATTTCTCATTCCGTCGATGCTGAAATCCGTTGTATGCCTGATTGCGTCGCTGCTGCTCCTGCCGGCTGGCGCTCAGGACGCACAAGTACTGCCGGATACCAAACCCTCACCGCCCGTCGATACAATCACTCCGGTGCCTCCGCCGGCCATTCCTTTTGGCGAACCCGGCGCAATCGAAACGGCGATGCCGAAAGAACTCAAAATCAACAATCAGGGCGGCACCATCGAGGGCAACATCGAAACCGGCGTGCGTCTCGGCGGCCCGGTCAAAATCGAGGGCGATAACGGACTGGAAATTTTTTCAGACACCGCGGTGCTCGATTTGAAGGCTAAAACCGTCACTCTGGTGGGAAACGTCAGTGCCTATCATGGGAATGTGCTGCAGCGCGGCGAGCGGGCGGTCTATCATTACGAACGGAAATTCCTCGATAGCAGCGGATTGCGGGTTTCGCTGGATCCGATTTTGCTGGAAGCGGGCAAGTTCACCGTGGAACAACGCGGCGACAAACGGATCTATGTCGGGGAAGACGCCGGCATCACCACGCATGACGTGGCAGACCCCAACTACTGGATCCGCGCCAAGAAGACGACGATCTATCCTGAAGAAAAGATTGTTTTCCACAACATGAAGATCTTCGCCGGTCATACGCCGGTTTTCTGGTTGCCCTATCTGAGCCAGCCGCTGGACGGCAATCTCGGTTTTCATTTTCTGCCCGGTGCGCGTTCGTCCTGGGGAATCTATCTGCTCAACACCTACGGCATCATGCTCGGCGGCGACACCGATCCCGTCAGTGGCGAAAAGAAGGACGCCTGGTTGTTGTCCCGCTGGCATTTCGACCTGCGCAGCACCCGCGGTGCCGCTGCCGGTGTGGATTTCATCGACACCCGACAGGAAAACAAAGAGGAAATCAGCGGGCTGGGCTTATACTATCTTTACGACCTCGCACCCGAGACCACCCGTTCCGGAGTGCCGCGCGGACCGGTGGACCCAAACCGCTACAGCATCCATCTGCAGGAGCGGATCAAGCTGGATTTACCGGATGACGCGGACTGGAGATTGGATTTGAATCTCACTCTGCTGAGTGATCGCTATTATCTCGAGGATTTTGATATCGCGCGCTACCGGACCAATCCCGCGCCAGACAACACGCTCGGGCTGTTCCGGAGGGATGACGCATCGCTGCTGTCACTCTTCGCGAGATTCCGGCTCAATGATTTCTATCGGGCGGATACCCGCTCGCCGGAAGTTGCCTTTGATCAGGCGCGGGCTCCGTTTTTCGGCCTGCCGTTGCTGCACGAAGGCAATACGTCCCTGGGAATCATCGGTGAAAAAGCCGCCGATCCCACACTCAACGCTATTCTCAAACCGTTGATGGACCCCACTCTCACGGATGCTCAAGCCCAACTTTTGCTCAAACAACTCTCCGGTTATGAACGCCTGCTGGCAGAAGAAATCCGCACGCTGCCCGCCGGCCCGCGACGGGACGCGCTGCGCGCCCAATTGATGGATGCGAGCTACGGGCGCTTCAACACCTATCAGGAATTTTCCATGCCGATGATGCTCGGGGGATTCCTGAGTGTCACTCCGGCGGCAGGGTTTGGATATTCCCGCTATGTCGCGGTAGCGGGTCCTGAAGGCGATGCAGACCGGACACAGCTTTACGCGGGTGTGGAGTCTGCGCTGAAATTCTCCAAAGACTACGGCCCCTATCAGAATTCGCGGTGGGGGCTCGACGGCCTGCTCCACGTGTTTCAACCTTATGCCAATTGGTCGGTTCTATCAGCTAACAACCTGGAGCTTGGAGATCCCATGGTGGACCGGCTCACCCCGACCACACGGCCGCGGCCGTTGGATCCGATTCGTTTCACGGCGACGGATGAAATGCAGAGTTGGAACGTGGTGCGCTTCGGAGCCCGCAACCGCCTGATCACGAAACGCGACGGTCAGAGTTTCGAGTGGCTCTACCTCAACTCCTACATGGATGCCTTCATCGAAGACCCGGAAGGCCGGCGGCAATTTTCCAATCTCTACAATGACATCCGCTGGCAGCCGCTGCCGTGGATGGGCGTCGATCTGGAAACCCAGTTCCCGATCGTCAGCGGCGGTTCGGGCTTCAACGAGTTCACCACCCGCCTGCGTTTCATGCCCACGGACCGCTTCGAGTTTTCCCTTGGCTACCGGTGGTTGGACGGCCATCCGGAATTGACGAATTCCAACCGCTTTGACCTGCAATCCTACACCCGCTTGACGGAAAACTGGGGGATTGGCATGCGCCATGTGATCGAACTCGATGACAGCACGATGGAATTCCAGCAATACACCATCCACCGGGACCTCGGCAACTGGGTGGCAGGCATGGGCGTCACCATGCGCGACAACCGCTTGAAAAATGAATACGGGGTGGTTTTCAGTCTCACCCTGAAGGATTTCCCATCCGTTTCCCTGCCTTTCAGTTTTGATGCTCCGTAGGCACCAAGCATGACGCGCCACCCAAGGTGTGCGTGCCCCGCAACGAGGGCCGGCATTGCGACAATGCGTAGAGTCCTTGAAACCGAGAATGTGTTGTCGTTAGGTCAAATGCTTCGTCTTGCGATTTGGGTCTTGTTGTCTTGGGTCTGAAGCGCAGCCTCGCTAGGAGTCTTTTTTCGAAGGAGGGTTGACTCCGAGGATCTTCCACACTTCGTCCATCAGCCGCATGAGGATCCCGCCGGTAACCGCGCTCTCCTTGCGATTACCCTCCATTCTGATGTGGATGGCTGGCACCTTGCCCAGCGGCGTGTCCGCATCGCCCGTTTTCACAGAGAGGCGCTCACCGATCTTCCGCGCACCTTCTTCGTCAGACGCGAGATGCCACTTTTTCACTAGATCCACATCCCTGGAGACTTGGATGAGCAACTCCGGTTTGCTGAGTTTCTCCTTGAGTTCGTTGATGATTTGATCCCGTCTGACGTCTGACAATTCCGGATTGATAGGCAGCGGCACCCAAACCGGATGCGGACGATGTTGTTTATAGGTGCGATAGGAGAACCCCCCGCCTCCCAACAATAGCATCATGGCCACCACTCCTATCACGATCCAGCGTTGCATAATCGGAGTTAATCCTTCATCCACCCCCATGCCAAGTCAAATAATCATGGAATATCCTGCCACCACCGCCACCGTTGAGACGCTTCCCAACGGTCTCACCCTGATCCTCGATCCAGACCCCACCGCACCCGTGGTAAGCGCCCAGATCTGGGTGGAAACCGGCAGCATCCACGAAGACCGGCTCCTCGGCTCCGGTGTTTCGCATTTCCTCGAACACATGGTCTTCAAGGGCACCCGTGACTATGATGCCAACGAACTCGCCGATACCGTGCAAGCCGCCGGCGGCCATTGGAATGCCTATACCAGCTTCGACCGTACCGTCTATTACATCGACGGACCGGCGGATTCCCTGCCGGTTTTCCTGCAGTGCCTAACCGGTCTGGTGTTCTTTCCCACGCTGCCCGAGGACGGGTTTGAAAAGGAAAAAGACGTGATCCGCCGTGAGATTGACATGAGTCTTGACGATCCGGACCACGCCGCCACGCGCTTGTTGTTTGCCACCGCTTTCCAACTCGATCCGCGCCGTCACCCGGTCATCGGCCATCGGCATCGCTTTGACTCCATTGAATACGCCGATCTCGTCCGCTACCAACGCGAACGCTACACTCCGGACCGTTGTTTCGCGGTGATTTCCGGTGATTTCGATCCGGATGATGCCCGGCAACTCGTGACCCGTCTCACCCGCGAATGCTTGCAAGGCTGCGGGCGTGATCCACTCGTCGCCAGCGATCCTGCGCAACTCGGCCCGCGCCGCGCCCGCGAATCCTTCGCCATCCCCGCCAGCCGAATTTCCCTGGCATGGAAATCCCCTCCGCTCGATCACCCGGACACTCCTGCATTTGACGTGCTTGCCACCATCCTCGGCCGCGGCCGCGCCTCCCGCCTCCACCGCACGCTGCGCGAGGAACGCGGACTCGCTCTCGAAATCTCCGCTTTCTCATGGACCAGCCCCGGCCGCGAAGGCATCTTCGGCATCTCCGCCGACGCCGAACCCGCGAAACGCGACGCTCTCATCGAGGCCATTCTGTTGGAAATCGGCACCCTGCATGCTGATGTGTTAGACGATGATCTCGCCAAGGCAAAACGCCAGATCGCCGCCAGTCAGTTCCGCAGTCTCACCACCGCCTCCGGCCGTGCGTCGGACCTTGCGTCGAACTGGCACGAGGCACGGGATCTGGATTTCACCCGCCGTCATGTCGCGGCCATTCAGGACGTAACGGTCGAAGACATCCGACGGGTCGCCGCCCATCTTGCCGAGGTGCGGCTCACCCTGACGGTGATCGATCCGCTAGACGCCGCAGTTCCAGCACGTGCCGGGAAGACCCGCCGCCGTCCCGAGGAGGTTCAAGTCCACACCCTGTCCAACGGTCTAACAATCGCGCTTATTCCAGACCACCGGGTTCCGCTCGTCCATTTGCAGGCCGCCGTATGTGCCGGGTTGCCATCCGAAACACCGGCCACCAACGGCCTCAACCAACTGCTCTCCGCCACCCTGCCCAAAGGCACCGCCACACGCAACGCCCGGGAAATCGCCATGACCCTGGAATCGCTCGGCGCCTCCATGGCGGCGAGCACCGGCAATAACGCCTTGCTCGTGCAAGCCTGCGGCCTCGCTCCGGACATCGCCACCCTCGCGGATGTTTTCTGTGAGGTGATGGTTTCCCCGAGCCTGCCGCCGGACGCCATCGTTCGTGAACAAGCCAGCCAACTGGCAATGTTAGAGGAAGCCGTGCAGGATCCGCTGCATACGGGTTTCCGCACCTTGCGCCACGCGGTGTTTCAGGGCACCGGTTACGGTCTCGACGCGCTCGGTTCGGCCGACACCCTGATGGCGCTGGATCGCGCGGGGCTCGCCGCCCATCATGCCCGGCATTTTATTGCGGCTAACATCACGCTTGCCATCGTCGGTGATTTCGACCCCGCCGCCGCCCTGGATCTGGCCGCCGGAAATCTATCAGCCATGCCTGCGGGCACCCGGTGGACTGCTCCCGCCGGCCGTTCCTGTTGCGGTGGCGACATCATGGTGCGCCTGCCGAAAAAACAAGCCGTGCTCGCCATCGGATTTACCGGCACCACCGTCAACAGCCCGGACCGTCACATGCTGGCGATGATCCAGGAATACGCCTCGGACATGGCTGGTCCGCTCTTTTCGCGCATCCGCGAGGAACTCGGCCTCGCCTATCAGATAGGGGCCACCCAGTTCCTCGGCTACGACGCCGGTCTCTTCACTTTCTATCTCGCCACCGCGCCCGAACAAGCGGAGTTGGCGCGCCGCGAATTGCTTGCGGAAATCGGTAAAATCGCCGCGTCCGGAATTCCAGCAGGCGCGTTCGAGCGCGTCCGCTGTACCGTGCTCAGCGGTCTCGCCATCCAACAACAATCACCCTCTCACGTCGCCCGCCAAGTCGCTCTTGACCTGCTCTTCGGCCACCCCGCCGACGAATACCGCCGCCTCGCCGCCACCTATCAGGCCATCACCCCGATGCAAGTTCGCGAAACCGCCGCCCGCGTCTTTTCCGCCACCGCCACCATCGCCACCGTGCTGCCGGAGTCGGTGGCAGGATGATCGCGACCTTGCGGACAGGCATCGCTGCATGGCTGCATGAAAAACAACAAGCGCATGCGGCGGATCTACGGACGTTCCAGCAGGATATTACCCCCTAACACGACCAGGTCCACGCGGCCCATGAGGGTTTGGTCGAGGAACGGGGTGTTTTGGGATTTGGATTGCATGAAGTCGCGGGTGAAGGTGGTGGTGGCAGCGGGATCGAAGAGAATGAGATCCACCGGTTGGCCATCGGCGATGGCGGCGACGGGCAGACCCATCAGGCGGCGGGGCTCTGCGCTGTATCGTTTGACGATGAGATCCCAGCCGAATTTGTGGGTGGCGACGAAGTGGTGGTGAAGCGAGACCAGCGCGGTATCGAGGCCGGTGATGCCGTTAGGGGCGGTGGTGAAATCCTGCGATTTCTCGAACGGCGTGTGCGGTGCGTGGTCGGTGGCAATGAGGTCGAAGACACCGTCAAGGAGGCCTTGGAGGAGCGCTTCTTTGTCCGCCCGGGTGCGCAGCGGCGGGTTCATTTTGTAGTGGGTGTCGTAGTCGCCGATGTCCTCGTCGGTGAAAAGCAGATGGTGCGGGGTGACTTCGGCGGTTAATCTAACATCGCCGCGCCGTTTCCAGGCGCGGATGGATTCCATGCCGAGTTGGCTGGAGACATGTTGGATGTGGATATGGGCACCGGTGGCGTGGGCCAGGCGGATGTCGCGTTCGATGATGATTTCCTCGGCGCAGGCGGGTGAGCCCTTGATGCCGAGGCGGTAGCTCACGGGTCCGTCGTTGAGGGCGCGCGGACCGGCGAGTTCGGGGACCTCGCAATGGCTGGCGAAGAACATGCCGAACTCGGTGGCGTATTGCATGGCACGCATCAACACCGCCGGGTCACCGGTAGTGTCGCCGTCGTCGGTGAGCATCCTCACGCCAAGCGCGCGCATGCCGTCGATGCCTGATAGTTCCTTGCCGTGACGTTCCTTGGTGACACAACCGGAAATGAAAACCGGAATACGGGCCGTACCTTTGATGATCTCCATCACCTGGCGCACCACGGTGGCGGAGTCGATGGCGGGTTGGGTGTTAGGCATCATGACCACGCCGGTGATGCCGCCGTTGATGGCGGCTTCGGTGCCGCTGGCGATGGTTTCCTTGGCTTCGAAGCCGGGTTCGCGCAAATGCACATGGGCGTCAAACATGCCGGGCAACAGGATGCGCCCGCGAGCGTCGATGACGCGGGTGCCTTCAGGCACGGTCAGGCCGTGGCCGATTTGTTGGATGATGCCGCCGACGAGCAGCACGTCGGCATCGGTCAGGGCCGGTGAATTTTCGGAGGCGATGCGGGCGTTGGTGATGAGGAGGTGCATAAGAGAAGATGTTTGAACCGCCAAGGCGCCAAGATCGCCAAGGGATGAAGAGGTTTGGATGGGAATTTGAGGGGTGGATCGATACGCGGAGGACGTGATGTTGGATTGGGAGTTATGGGATGCGGCGGAAAGGGTGGCGAAAGAATCGGAAAGTCCACAAGGGCTGAATTAGCCTTTAATGGCTAAAATATCAATGATTTGTTTTGAGGCGGTTAGGAGGGATCGGATGGATCGGAGGTGCGCAGGACGCGGCGTGGGGCGCGGAAGGGGAATGGGCAAAGGCATGAAAAAATGCATAAACTTCTTGGCTACGCGGGCGGAATGGGTATTTTCGCGTTTGAGGAATACATCCATGAAAATCACCGGTTTGATAATGCTCATCAGCATCAGCACATCCATGCTCGGCCTCGCGGCTGCGGCAAATTCACCCAAGGTCCTTCCAAGAAAGGACGTCCCTGAAGTCGTTCGTGCCAAAGCAGACCAAGAAGCGGGTGTCCATAAAGTCACCAAATACAAACAATTGGAAAACGGCAATATTGTCGCCGACTCCGGCAACGGCAAGAACCGCAAAATGTTCGAATACACCCCCACGGGTACTTATATCGGCTATAGTCAACCGATGACGGAAACCAAACTCCCGGACGTGATCCGCAAACATTACATCAACACCATGGAGAAAAAGGACTGCCCTACCTGCCCGCTGGTCCTTGCCAGAATCAGCACGTTGGTTTCAGTTGAAAAAGTCACTCCTGCGGGTTCAAGTACGGCTGTTTACCGCTGTAAAGGTTCCCTAAAAGGGACAATCACCACCACGGATTACGATGAGTCCGGGAAGGTGCTCAAATGAGACCGTTCCTGTAACCCAGGAAAGCGACGAGAACATCCCTCTCCCCGGCTTCCTGCATCATGGTGATCGAATGGCTGGCCGCAATGATCTGCGAACGCTGGGATGCGGCGACCTCGGTGAGCAGATTGCAAACATCCCGCTGACGGAGATACCGATAAAGATATTGGAGGTTTTGCGATCCTTGCCGACCCCGGTGGCTTCATGGGTGTGGAGATTCTTCCATAACAGCTTGGCCGATGGGACCGGAATGGCGTGCAGGTCGCGGCGGTTGAGAGTCACTCCCGGGCGCGCCTTCGGGGTTTTGGCCAAGTTCCCGTTGGCGTCCTTTTTTCCCATCGTGCGGACCAGCGGCGCCACCCGGCATCCCACAGCGTGAGGGCCTACAGGGCGTTGGATTTGCCTGAATTGTTAGGACCAATGAACACCACATGGCCGCCAAGCTCGATATCGACATCGTCGAAACACTTGAAGTTGGTGACTCGAAGACGGGTGATCATGGGATGCGGGTGGGTCAGTTTGGAGCGAGGATTTTCAGTTCGCGGATGGTGTCGAAATGCGCGTCTTTGGCGAGAAGCGCAAGGTGCTGCGCGTGTGCGACGGTGATTCGCATCGATTTTGTGGTTCTTTTAAAAACTCCATGCATTTGCATCATTTCAAGTCATTTCCCCTGCTAGTCCTCATGCGTGGCACCCGGCTTGAGCCAGTAAAGCACGGCCATTCTAACAGCGATGCCGTTTTCCACCTGGTCGTTGATGAGGGTGCGTTCGTAATCCATCACGGCGTCGCAAAGCTCGACGCCGCGGTTGACCGGGCCGGGGTGCATGATGTAGAGGCCGCGGTCGCGGATTTCGGCGAGGCGTGCTTCAGTGACGCCGTAGAGGCGGTGGTATTCGCGCAGGCTGGGGAAGTATTGCACGTCCTGACGCTCCATTTGGACGCGCAGCAGATAGACGAAATCCGGAGCCCATGCCATGGCTGCGGTGTAATCGGTGAAGCGGCGGATGTCCTGACACAGGCGCGGAACCAGCGAACCGGGGCCGAGGTGGGCGACTTCGACGCCGAGTTTTTGCAGGATCAAGCTGGTAGAGCGGGCGACGCGCGAGTGCAGGATGTCACCGACGATGAGGACTTTTTTGCCAGCGGGATCGGGGAATATTTCCTTGATGGTGAAGGCGTCTAACAGCGCTTGGGTGGGATGCGCGTGGGCGCCGTCGCCGGCATTGATGACGGAGGCACGGGTGAGTTTGGCGATTTGACCGGGGAGCCCGGAGCGGCTGTGGCGGACGATGATGAAGTCGGTGCGCATGGCCTGGAGGGTTTCGACGGTTTCCCTAACGGATTCGCCCTTGGTGATGGACGAGCGGGCGACGTCGAAGTTGATGACATCGGCGGACAGGCGTTTGGCGGCGACTTCGAAGGACGAGTGCGTGCGGGTGCTGGCCTCGTAGAAGAGCATGAGCACGGATTTTCCCTTGAGGGCGGGGACTTTTTTCACCGACCGGGTGAAGAGTTCCTTGAAAGGGACGGATTGATCGAGGAGGTGGTCGATTTCCGAGCGATCAAGGGATGCGATGTCGAGCAGGTCTTTATGTGGCATTCCGGAGTTGGGGGAAAAAGTGAAGCGCACCGAAAACGATGACGAACAGGGTGATCACCGCGATGAAAGCGGCATGATGGCGGGAGAGGGGTTTTTTGAGGGCGATGAAACCGGCGATGAACAACGCGATGGCGGCGCAGCAAGCGGGGATGGTGATGGGGAGCGAAGCGAAGGCAAAGGAGGATGCTCCGCGGAGAGGGACGGCGTCTAACGGAGGAAAAAAAACGATGGAGCATAACTCTAGGGCGGCGGGTGACGCGCCGGCGAGTGCTATCAGATAGCCGGGGATGATGAGGGCGGGATGGGCGGCGACGAGTTTGGGATGGGCCACGGGAACCAACATGGCGAGCGCTTCACGGCGGCGGATTTCGGCCAGTTCCTGTTCGTCGTGGCGGGATTGAGGGAGGTTGGATTCCGCATGGGACACGGCATGGGGCATGGCCGGCAGCAGGGGTGGCTCGGATTTGCGCAGGGAGCGGCCGGGTTTGAAGATGACGGGATGCGGAGCCGGGGACGTGGTGTCCTGCTCCACGGATGGGGGTTGCGCGAGCGGGAGGATGGGAGTTCTTTCCAAGCGTTTCAACGAATGGACCGGCTTGGGTCCGTGGTGAACGGGTGCGGGCGACGCGGGGATGCGGGCCGGATCGGCGGGAGCGTCACTTGGAGATTCTGTTAGCAGGCGCGGGGCATGGATGGGTCTATCAGGCGCCGCCGTGGCGGGTGGTTGCGTTGAAGTCGCTGCTTGCTCACCGGGAGCAACTCCGGGAATGCCAAGAGATTCGCGGAGTTGGGCAATCTCCGCAGGGGATTTCTTGCGCTGTGGCAGGAGGCTCATGGCATTTCTTTTTCGACGATCTGAACTTGGTCCAGGCCGTCCGTCCCTTCCAACGACACCCATACATGATCGAGGCGGTGGGTGTCGAGTGTGATGCCCACATAATCCGGTTGGATGGGCATTTCACGGTGTCCGCGGTCGATCAGGACGGCGAGTTCGACCTTGGCGGGGCGGCCGTAATCGGAGAGCGCGTCGAGGGCGGCGCGGATCGTGCGCCCGGTAAAGAGCACGTCGTCCACAAGGATGATGTGGGCTCCCTCGACGGTGAAAGGAATGTCGCTTTCCTGAAGTGCGGGGTTTTCGTGAAGGTGTGCGAAATCGTCCCGATAGAGCGAAATGTCGAGCACGCCGAAGGACAGGTCGCGGTCCTCTTCGGAGAGCATGTTGAGGAGGCGTTGCGCCACCTCGTCGCCGCGGCTGCGGATGCCGATCAGAGCGAGTGCTTTGCCTTGGCTTTTTTTACGGATGGCCAGAACGAGGCGTTCCACTCCGGCTGCGATGTCTTCGGCGGTGAGGGTGCGTTGGTGCATGGGTGGTTCAATCAAAGTTGAGGATACCGATGTCGCGGCGGCGTTGCAAGCCGTCGAATCGGATGAGATCGGCAGCGGTATGGGCCTTGGCAACGGCTTCCTGGCGGGTGATGCCGCCAGAGACGACGGCGAGCACGCGGCCGCCGTGGGTTTCCCATGTGCCATCGGTTTTTTTGCGGGTGCCGGCGTGGTAAACGCGGAAATCCCCGGTGTTTTCGAGACCGGTGATGAGATCACCGTTGCGCGAGGATTCCGGATAGCCTGCGGATGCGAGGATCACACAGACGCTCCATCCGTCATCGAAGGTGATGAGGTCACTGCGCAGTTCGCCATTTGCACCAGCAAGGCAGAAGGTGGCGAGATCGCCTTTCACCAAGGGCATGACCGCTTGACACTCGGGGTCACCAAAGCGGCAGTTGTATTCGATGACTTGCGGGCCGTGGGGCGTGAGCATCAGGCCGAAGTAGAGGAATCCGCGGTACGGCAGACCTTCCTTGCGCAGGCCGGCGACGGTCGGCCGGACGATTTCCTGTTCGATGCGCGCCATGACGTCTTGGGAAACCAGGCGGCGGCTGGCGACGGCACCCATGCCGCCGGTGTTAGGGCCGAGATCGCCGTCGCGCGCACGCTTGTAATCGCGGGCCGGAGTGAACACGAGGTATTGATCATCGATGATCGCGGCGAACACCGAAACCTCGGGGCCGCTAAGACATTGCTCGACAAGCACGCGCCCCGCACCGAAGCGGCGTTGGGTGAATACCTCATCCAGGAATGTGAGAGCGGACGTTTCATCCGGGCAGACGGCCACGCCCTTGCCGGCGGCGAGTCCATCGTATTTGAGAACCGTCGGGTATTCGCCGGCGATGGCGGCGAGGGCTTCTTCCAACGTGTCGGTGGCCGTGGCGCGCGCGGTGGGGATGTTGTTACGGACCAGAAATTGTTTGGCGAATTCCTTGCTGGCCTCTAACCGGGCGGATTCCTTGGGGGGGCCCCAGCACGGAATGCCGTGTCGTGCGCAGAGGTTGGCGAGTCCCGGACCTTTGACGAGGTAGCTTTCCTCGCCAGCCACGCAGAGGTCGATCGAGTTGGCTTTCATCCAGGCAACAAGCGATTCAAGACCATCGGCCGCGATCGGTTTGGCGGTTTCGAAAATCGCGTCACTGCCGGGGAAGCAGAACACCTCGGGTTTTCCCGGTGATTCCGCCAGGGCTTTCACCAGCGCGTGCTCGCGTCCTCCTTTGCCAACAACCAGAAGTTTCATCGGCGGGATATTCGCGGAATTCCAGGAAAGACACAACCTGAATCACCAAGTGTGGCAGTGAAACGCCGAATGCTTGTCGGGGAATTTCACGCCATGCGCATGGCGGTGATGGCGGCGGCCATGTCCGGCATGCGGAACGTGGCGGAACCGGCGACCATGACGTTGGCACCCGCCACGGCGCAACGGGCGGCGGTGACCGCGCCGATGCCGCCGTCCACCTCAATGTGAAATGAGAGGTTCCGGGTTCGCCGGATCTGTGCGGCAGCGGCGATTTTTTCGAGCACCTCTGGCATGAATGACTGTCCGCCCAAGCCGGCAACCACGGTCATGCAGAGCAAGAGGTCGATTTGATCGAGAAACGGCTCCACGGTGCTCAAGGGCGTGGCGGGATTGAGCGCCAGTCCCGCTTGAAGGCCGCTCTGGCGGATGGCCCGCAGGGTGTTGGCGACGTCGTGATCGGCCTCGACGTGGACGGTGATCAAATCCGATCCGGCATCAATGAAACGCTGCAAATAATGGTCCGGCCGCGAAAGCATCAGGTGCACATCCAGAAACAGGTCGGTCGTTAGACGAACCGCTTGCACGATATCGGGACCGAAGGATATGTTATCCACGAAATGCCCGTCCATCACATCCAGGTGCAGCCAATCCGCGCCCGCCCGAACGGCGCGCCCGACTTCTTCACCGATGCGGGAGAAATCCGCTGCCAGTAGCGAGGGGGCGATCACCCGGTCATGGAAAGTGCGTTTCGGAATCACGCGCCGATACGAACCACGAAGCACCCTCTATGACACGCAAAATCTTACACTCTGGAGCAATAGACAGCATTTCCCCATGGAAAGGTGTTGGAGGATTCCGCGTGCATTGTGCGGCGTGATCGGTTACCCACGCGGGCGTGGATGACGGCGGCCCTATCATTGATTTGCACAGCGACGTTTACTTCATGGGGCAGGCGCTGCGTGAAGCGCACAAGGCGTATGCCGCCGGCGAGGTGCCGGTAGGCGCGGTGGTGGTGCGCGAGGGCCGGATCATCGCCCGGGCTTGGAACCAGGTGGAAACGCTCAAGGATGCGACCGCCCATGCGGAAATGTTGGCGCTCACGGCGGCGCAAGTGTCGGTGGGCGATTGGCGCTTGGAAAAATGCACGCTCTACGTCACCAAGGAGCCGTGCCCGATGTGCGCCGGGGCTGTCGTTCATTGCCGCCCGGAGCGCTTGGTGTTCGGTTGCGCGGATCCTAAAGGTGGCGCGGCGGGAAGCTGGATCAATCTGTTAGACGCCAATCCCCCGTTGAACCACCGTTGCGAAGTGGTGGCCGGAGTGCTCGGCGGGGAAAGTCTCGCGCTGCTGCGGGGGTTTTTCCGCGAGGCGCGCGAGCGCAACAAGTCCGGCACCGGGAACGACTCTCCGGACCTGGAGATTTGAGGCCTTTTTTCCCCTGCCTTTTTCCCTGCTTGCGTTCGATCGCGTGCCGTGTTAGGCATTCGGTTGGAACAACCCATCCCACCATGAAACAATTCCTGTCCCTCGTTGTCGTCGCGTTCTTCGTTGCACTGGCATCTGCCCAGACCCCGGCACTCGCCCCAGCCCAACAGGCCGAGATCCTCTATCGCCAAGGTCTCGCCGCCGAAAAGGCGGGCGATCCCACCGCCGCCCATAAGGCCTACGCGGCGGCACTCAAGGTGGATCCCAACCACGCCAATGCACGCTACAGCCTCGGCCAGTTGAAACTCAATGCGGGGACCATCGCCGCAAAAGGTCACGAAGCGAAATTCGGGGCGGTCAAGATCCCTGAATTCAGACTGGACGCGGCGTCACTCCAGGAATCACTGGATGCCCTGCGCGTGATCATCGAAAAACAATCAAACCAGGCAGTGACTCCCAATTTCGTCATCCAGGATCCGAAAAGCCAACTCGCAACCGCCAAGATCACCCTCAACCTGAAAAATCTGCCGGCCAAAAGTGTGATGCAATATGTCATGGAACAAGCCGGCGCCAAGGCCCGCTATGACCCGCACGCGATCGTCATCTCGCCAATGCCGAAGTGATTTCACATCCCGCGGTCGACAACGTGTGCAAATCGATCGAATGACTGCCACCATCCCGGGCGTGTCCTGACAACGCATGGCAGATGGCGGATGCAGGAGTTGCCAAGGAGGGGCGGTCTCCAAACCGCCCGGACCATGAAGAGTGAATCCATTGAGCTGGACACAGACAGCTCACTTGAAACCACAACCCCGAGGAACCGGATGCGTTAATTGCGCTCGTCCGGATCCGTGGGGGGGCGTCGTCCGGCCTTCGGGCCGGGCAGCCCTATCCCGGAGGCAATCATGCAACGAGTGTATGAATCCCTTTCGCGTGAACGATCTTGCTGTTGAACGATCTTGTTTGCCTTGGAGAGCGGACGGTGATCCACTCTTGCAGCCCGGCCTCACCGGATACCCAATCCGAGCAGCCGTACCTGTTTGCGGAACTTCGCCATGGCCTCCTCGCGCACCGCAAGAGTCGTATCGCCCGCCCGCAGACAAAGACCTGATAGTTCCTTGCGTTTCAATATCATTTCCGCCGTGTTTGCGTCACGGCACTCGAAGAGGATCGCGTTGCCGGCCTGGCGGACCGCCTCTCCGTCCGCGCGGGCCAGCCTGAGGAATGCGACGACCGTTTCCGGCAGCGGTTGCTCGTCGCGTTCTTCGAG
Source organism: Akkermansiaceae bacterium (assembly GCA_903888515.1). GTDB lineage: Bacteria > Verrucomicrobiota > Verrucomicrobiia > Verrucomicrobiales > Akkermansiaceae > Luteolibacter. The sequence goes on from CAISTY010000061.1 coordinate 19,812, forward strand.
GAAGCTCGCGAAGCTGTCCGGATCGTGACCAGCCTCGATCGCTTCAAGCGCATGCGATTCATCAAGGCGATAGTCATTTCCGCCAACGGCCTCCGCCCATGTCTCAAGCTGCATGCGTTCGGCAGGTGAGAGAGATCCGGCAGCCACCTGAATGGTACGGTTTCCAAGAACACGCAAGCGCGTTTGGGCCAGCGGTCGCGAGGGAGTGAAGGGAGCTTTTCCACCGCCCAGCACATATGCACCCAGCGGGTTGATGCGAAATGCCTGCAACCCATCATAGCGGGAAAGCCACAAGTAATCATCCATGCCCCATTGGTCCACGGGCCGGGTGCGTCCGGGGGGCCGGTAAGCGATGTCGAATAGTCCCAACGTCGCCGCGTATTCCATGAAAACGCATAGCATGTATCGATCCTGCAGAACGTTCCATGCACCGTATCCGCTGTATCCCATGGCCCCATATTGGCGGTCGCCGATGTAGAGTTTCCACGGATCGTGCGTAACCTCGAATATCAGTCCATCCGCCCGCATGAAGTGGGAAAAAGCATCGAACGAAATCCATGCTTCCGCCGGGCACTTGCCGAGGGCCTCCAACAGCGCCGACCGACGTGCCACCCTTGCCGTGAGCGCTCCTTTCACCGATTGGCCTTTAATGATATCAATGCGGTTGAACTCATCATATTCCTTGTTGGTGGTCCATTTCCGCCAGATTGACTCGATGACTTCCCAAGGGGGATTCACCATGGCCTTGCGGCCCTGGGCGGTGATCGCTGACTTCGATCCGTTCATCGTGATGAGTCCGGCTGCATGAAGCAGCCGGGTCCAACCAACCGGCTTGATGGAGCCAATTTCCTGGTCCCATGGTTTCGCATCCGCGATGAACGCCACTTCGGGAGGAAACCAATCGCCGCCGATCAGCGATTCCCGGATGGCGGCCAGTGAGTTCTTTGCAGGAACTCCAGTCTTTTCACTGAATCCGAGTTTGCCCATCGCAGCCAGGCGCAGCAGCGCTCCGAGTTCGGCAAGCGCCTCGAATTCGGTGTGACGGACCGTGACATCAGCCTCCGCCGCAGGTTCTGGAATGCACGGCACGCTGGCTTCGGGAGGCTTTGGCAGGAGGGACCGCAAGCGGGCTGCGAGATCGGAAGGCACTACAGGTGACTCCCTGATGCCGTCGCAGTAGAAGAATAGATTCAGCCGCGTTGAGTTTTCCGGAGTTTGGTAGGATGGGTAACGGGAAGAATCCTCCCGCTTGACGAAGAACACGGCATCACGCCCGTATTTTGAGTGAAATCTGATGGGATGGTGGCGTTTGTCATCACTGTGAACGGCTTCGCACACAGCCAAGCGCCCGGTTTCATCCAAGTCATTCAAGGCCTTCAACAATCCCGGACCTTCAAGAGCGGTCTTGATCCCGTCCACGAAATCCGCTTTCCGCGTCACCTTGGATCCAGGCAGGAGAAACCGCAGCCGGTAGCGGAGGTCATCGACAATCAGATTCCAAAGAGCATCTTGCAGGGTCGGCATGACTTCGAGAATTTATAGTCATACGAAAAATACAAATACAACCGCTACTTTGGTGGGGTTTTCCGATTCAGACACTTGCCGAAGTCCCAGGAGATTGCCAGTTTCGGCCATCCGCGACAACACCAAACTCTATGACAACGACCATCCTGCTCCGCCACCTTCACCACCTCCCCTAAAAGCCAGTAAAGTGCGATGGCGATCGGCAGGGAAATCAGCAAGCCGACGCCGAGCGAAGCATACGAGTTTGACCTGTGGAAAACGACAACCCCAATTTTTGCCTCGCCAGACGAACACCCGATGCGCTAGATTCCCCTGCCATGCACCGCAAATCCATCCACCACACCGGCACCGCCATCTCCAGCTTCGCGGCCAGACTCTGGCTCGCACTCCTCACCGCCCTTCTGCTGGCTCCGCTGGCAGGTCTCCGAGCCGCCGATCAACCGGCCGAGCCTGCCCAGGCTGACGCGATCACCGAGGACCTCACGCTGAACTATCATCTCATGCATCCCGGCGGCGCCAGTTTGCCGGGCGATCCGAACGCGGCGTTTTACCTCGATGGCAACTACCATCTGCACTACATCCTGGCCCATCCATGGAATGGCAAAGGCTCATTCTCCTTCGTCCACGTCACCAGTCCCGACATGCTGCACTGGACCTGGCAGCCCACGAAGCTCCAGCCTTCTTTCACCGGCCACGGCATGTTCAGCGGCACCGGTTTCATGACGAAGGAAGGTAAACCCGCCGCCATCTACCACGGCCAGGGATCGGGCAAAAACCAGATCGCCATCGCGAAGGACCGGCACCTCTCCGCCTGGGAAAAGCCCTACCCGGTGGACGCGCGCAACGCCGACGGCACCGCGGCGCAGATCAAGCATTGGGATCCCGACTGCTTCCTGATCGGCGATACCTACTACGCCATCTCCGGCGGTGAGAAGGTGCCGTTGCTGAAGTCCAAGGATCTCAAAACGTGGACCCACGTTGGTGACTTCCTTCGGCATGACCTGCCCGACGTGGCCTATGGCGAGGACATCTCCTGCCCCAACTTCTTTCCCCTCGGGAACAAGTGGATGCTCCTGTGCATCAGCCATCCCTTGGGCTGCCGCTATTACCTCGGCGATTGGGACGCCAAAGGCGAACAGTTCGTCCCGCAGACCCACGGCCGCATGAACTGGCGCAGAGAAAACCAGAGCCTCTTCGGGAGGCGTTCGTGGCGCGTGGACTTCTTTGCACCCGAAAGCCTGCTCACCCCCGATGGCCGGCGCGTCATGTGGGCCTGGCTCGCGACCCTAGGCCAGTCGGATGGCAAGATGGACAAGCGCACCATCCAATCCCTGCCGCGCGAACTGAGCCTTGCGGATGATGGCACGCTTCGCATCAAGCCCCTGCGCGAACTGGAAACCCTGCGCCACGACCCCGTCACCCTCAGCGATGTCACGATCAGTGAACCGACTAAAGACGTGCTGCACAACGCCGCGCCCGCAGGAACAAAAATCGCCACCCTCGACGGCGACGCCATCGAACTCCGCATCACCATCGCGCGCGCCCAAGCCGAACGGAAGCTCTTCGGCTTCACCCTGTTTGCCGACGGCAAAGGCGGTGGCCTGACTATCCTGTTCCGGCCCGAGACCGGCACGCTGCGCCTGGGTGCGACCGAGGCGCCATTCGCCCTCGCGGACCTCCCCAAGAACGCGGACGTTGAGCTGCGCATCTTCATCGATAAATACCTCGTTGAAGTGTTTGCCAACGACCGGCAGGCCATGCTCGCCGAGTACGCCGACCACCGCGGCAAGACCGACCTCAACGCCTTCAGCGTCGGCGCGCCCCTCAAGCTCCAGCAGGTCGAAATCTGGAAACTCAAGCCTACCAACCAGGGCTTCCGCGAAGCCCGGAAAAACCGCAACTGGGAACCGGTTACGAAGTAATGAAGAACCGTGATCCGGATCGTACCATCCGAACATAAACTCCGCGACCACGGCTGGCGGACCGTTCACGGTCACCGCCACCAGCGGGGAATTCACCGGCGTCGCCAGCGTCACCGTCAACCCCATACCTGCAACCGTCACCCTCGGCAACCTTTCCCAAACCTACGACGGCAAGCAGAAACCCGTCACCGCCACCACCGATCCCGAGGGGCTGGCCGTGGCGATCACCTACGACGGTACAGCGGACGCCCCGACCGCCGCCGGATCCTATCAGGTCGAGGCGGTCGTCACTGATCCGAATTACACCGGCGCCGCCAGCGGCACACTCGTGATCTCCCCCGGCAACGATTGGGATTCGTGGATTGCCACCCATTTCACCACCGAGGAGATTTCCAAAGGTTTGGCCGCCGAGACGGTCGATCCGGACGGCGACGGGCTGCCCAACCTCGCGGAATACGCGCTCGGTACCGACCCGTGCGCCTTCACACCGCCCTTGGTGGCGGTGCTCGACGAAAACGGCCTTTCCATCACCTTCACGCGGCCGGATAATCTGCCCGGCCTGACTTACGCGGCCGAATGCAGCGAGGACCTCGACGCATGGTCGCCCGCACTGCTCGAAGTGCTCGAAGAGGGCGACCCGGAAACCGTGCGCGCCCGCGATCCACTGACCTCCGGCGACCCCGCACACCGCTTCCTGCGCCTGCGCTTCACCCGTGATTGATGGTTGCGCCTCCCAGCGCCCGGTCACGTCAATTGGGGGTCAGGCAATCGGGCAATTGGGAATACCAGGGGACGAATCTTGACAGGCATCCTCCAACCGCGCGGCGTTGTCTGTCATTCGTATGCGTCGTATCATTGTCCTCCTAACCGTTTAGGCGCTCGCCGCAGCGTGAGCCCCGCGCAAACGCGCGTCAAGCGACGACGCCAAGCGGCCGGGTGTTTTTCCACTCGCCGCGGGTGAAGTCCGGGAAGTCCTGCGGCGCGCCGTCGGCCTTGACCGAGTGTTCGCTGAGCGGTCCGACCGAGGACCAGAACGCGCCCTCGTAGACGTTCTGGTCGAGCGGCGTGCCGGTGCGCAGGCACTCGATGATGCGAAAGAGCATCAGGAAGTCCATGCCGCCGTGCCCGCCCATCTTCTTGGCCAGCTCGCCCACGCGCTTGAACAGCGGGTGCTCGTACTTGGCCGCGATCTCGTTGTACTCCTCGGTGGTGGTCCAGTTGTGAAAACTCTTGGTGACGCCCTCGATCGCCATGCCGTTGGGGAAGCCCTTGAGCGTGCCCTTGGTGCCCTGGATGAGGTTGTGGCGGGTGTAGGGCCGCGGCGAGGTCTCGTCCCACTGGACCAGCACGGTGCGGCCGAGGTGCGTCTTGATGATCGAGGTGTTGATGTCGCCGCCCGCGGCGAAGTCCAGCTTGTTCCACTTGTGGTCCGGCGGAAACTTCTGCTTCGCGAAAAGGGTGCGCCCGCGGCCGGGCGAGGAGAAGGAGACGAGGCGGCGGAAGGTGTCCTCGCCGCGCGCGAGGTTCATGCACTGCGCCACGGGGCCTAGCCCGTGACACGGGTAGAGGTTGCCATTGCGCCGGGCATAATGGTAGGTGCGCCACGAGCCGGTGCCGCGGTCGACCTGATTCATCTGGCCGCGCAGCTCGTGGATGTAGGCGGCCTCGGCGTGCAGCAGTTCGCCGATCACGCCTTGGCGGACCATGTTGAGGTAGAGCAGCTCTTCGCGGCCGTAGTTGACGTTCTCCATCAACATGCAGTGGCGGCCGGTCTTCTCCGAGGTGTTGATGATCGTCCACAGCTCGTCGAGGCTGACGGCGAGCGGGATCTCGACGAAGGCATGTGCGCCGGCCTGCATGCTTCCAATGGCGTGCTCGGCGTGCAGTTCCCACGGTGTGGAGATAAAGACGGCGTCGGGCTTGGTCTCGGCCAGCATGGTGCGCCACGCGTTGGGGTCGCCCGAATAGTTTTTCGGGTCGTGTCCGCACTTCTTGGCACCCTCCTGGGCACGCTTGGCGTTGTCCTCGTAGAGGTCGGCGATGCCGACGATGCGGGTACCCTCGATGGTCGCGATCTGGGAGCAGTGCCCGCTGCCACGCGCACCGACGCCGATAAAGGCGCACTTGACGGTCTCCAGCTTGGGTGCGGCAAAGTCGCCCATGTAGCGGGCGCCGGCCGGCCGCGCCGCTGCGGAGGAGGCAGCCGGGCGATTTTGGGCCTGGGCGGGCAGGGCGCTGAGGCCGACGGTGAGACCGCCGAACAGTTTGATGAAATCACGGCGGGGCGTGGTCAGGTGTTGAGCGTTCATGATCCTCTGGCAACGTCGCGGCGAGGGTCCCCATTCCGATGGTACGGACTCACGTCCGCTCAGACCGGCAGGTCGGCGACTCCTACTTGGCTGAATGATGGTACATGGCGTGCGGCGAGGCAAGGACGAAAATCAGGACGAAAATCGGACGGGACGATTCATCCGGCCTGCCTGCAGGCAATTCCTTGCAGAACTTCTTGGCTAGGCGTACGGAATGGGTATTTTCAAGCTTGAAGGAATACATCCATGAAAATCACCAGTTTAATCATGATTGCTAGGAAATTGCTTTTGGGATGAAGGCCGTTGGAAGAGACGGTGGCCGGACCGGAGGGCGGGGAAATGGGGGGGGGATCAAGGGGGATGACTCGTCCACCTGCACGTGCGGTGGTGAAGCGCGACTCAAGGACAGCACATCGCATGTGAGCCACGTGTCCGGCAAATTCCACGGATTTTGCTTTACACCCCGTCACCCGTCCTATCAGATTTCGCCACGCAAGCCTATAGGATATCACTTTCTGAACCGCAAACGCCTCAACATGGAACCCATGATCACACGAACAACCATCCACCCGAAGTACTGCCTGATTTCCGCGATTGTCGCTTTCACGTCGCTCTGTTTGTTCCTGTGTGCACAGCAGGGCCGCGCTCAAGCCATGGCTGGCGCGGCGGGGACGTTAGACGGATTGAAATCCTTCGGCACTTCCGGCAAGGCGGTCTATCCGTTTCCTGAGGGTGACAAGACCGAAGCAGAACTGTTAAGCCACACCGGCAAGGGCTGCCTGACGCACATGTGGTTCGGCGGCAACTGGAAGGACTGGGACAAGATCCGCATCCGCGTGTACGTCGACGGCGAGAAAACCGCCTCGATCGACATGGAAATGTTCCTTGGTCACGGCATCGGCTTTGCCGACGAGACCGCTCCGTGGGGCACCCGGCGGATCGGCAAGACGGGCCAGCCCTCCGGCATCTACAACACTTACCGCATGCCCTTCGGCAAGAGCGTGCGCGTGACCGCACAACTCGCCGCCGGCAACGAGAAGAACCAGCGGTTCTGGTACATCATCCGCGGCGTTGAGAACCTGCCCGTCGAGTTTTCCGGCGTGCGCCTGCCCGACTCCGCCAGGCTCAAGCTCTTCAAGCTCGAAGACTACAAGGCCCGGACACTCGAAGAATTCAACATGATAGCCTCGAACTCTTCCGGCATGCTCTACCAGATTACCGTCGCCGCCCAGTCCGGGAATTTCGAGTATCTTGAAAGCTGCGTGCGGGCATACATCGATGGTGCCCAAGAGCCCATGCTGCTTTCCAGCGGCTTGGAGGATTACTTTCTCGGCACGTATTTCTTCAACCGCGGCATGTACCACAACGACGTGGCCGGTCTGACCCACAAAAACGATAAGGACCACAGTTTCTCGGGCTACCGGTTCCACGAGGATGACCCGATTTTTTACAAGAAGGGCCTGCGGTTGACGCTTCGCTGCGGTGAGCAGATCGGCAACCAGAAGCACAACGGGAAAACGCAGACATGGTCGGCCCCGACGACGACCTACACGACCTACGTCTGGGTGTATGAGTGGTGAGCGACCGCAACCCATCGCGCGGCGGAGATCCGCCTTGCAGGGATCCTGGCGGATAGGGTAAGCAGCAACCCATCCCCCCCCTCTGAGCCTTCGCCAGCACTTCGCCAGGCCTTCCTCGCGTACTTCCCCCCGGCCAACGCCTGAACGGCCGGCTGGGAGCGCGAAATTTAACCTTGCTACCGCTGCACCTGCGTTTTGAACTGGCGGGGATGAAACTTCAACGAATTCAATCGCTGGCGCTGCTTGTCGCTTTGGGGGGGATTTTTCCTTCCGCCCTCCATGCCGCCGAATCGACGGTCAACAAACTTGTCATCCATGCCGATCAGGGCAAGGAGACGATAGACCGGAACATCTACGGGCATTTTTCCGAACACCTGGGCCGCTGCATCTACGAAGGCTTCTGGGTGGGGGCCAACAGTGAGATCAAGAATGTGCGCGGCATCCGCCAGGACGTGGTCGCGGCGCTGAAAAAGACGAAGATCCCCGTGTTGCGCTGGCCGGGCGGGTGTTTTGCCGACGAGTATCACTGGAAGGACGGCATCGGCAAACCGAGCAAGCGCCCCACGATGATCAACACCCACTGGGGCGGCGTGACGGAGAACAACCACTTCGGCACACACGAGTTTCTCGACCTCTGCGAGCAGCTCGAGTGCGAACCCTACATCTGCGGCAACGTCGGCAGCGGCACGGTGCAGGAACTTTCACAGTGGGTGGAATACGTGACCTTCGACGGTGTCAGCCCCATGGCGGACCTGCGCCGGCAGAATGGCCGCAAGGAGCCGTGGCGCGTGAAGTATTGGGGCGTGGGCAACGAGAACTGGGGTTGCGGCGGGCACATGACGCCGGAATTTTACGCGGATCAGTACAAGCGTTTCGCCACCTACGTTCGCAGTTACGGCAGCAACCGCGTGTACAAGATCGCGTGCGGCGCCAACACCGGCGACACGAATTGGACCGAGGTGCTGATGCGCGACGCGGGCAAGCGGATGAACGGCCTGGCGCTGCATTACTACTGCGGCTCCGGCAAGACACGCAAACCCGCTACCGAGATCAACGAGGAGGATTGGTTTTCCCAACTGAAAAAGGCGCTGCACATCGAGGAACTCGTTGCCGCCCACGGCGCGATCATGGATAAATACGACCCGAAAAAGAACATCGCGATGATCGTGGACGAATGGGGCGCATGGCACTCCGTCGAGCCGGGGACGAATCCGGGCTTTCTCTATCAGCAGAACACCATCCGCGACGCGCTGGTCGCGGGCGTGTCGCTCAACATTTTCAACCAGCACGCCGACCGTGTGAAAATGGCGAACATCGCGCAGACGATCAACGTGCTCCAGGCCATGATCCTAACCGACAAGGCCAAGATGATCCTGACGCCGACCTATCACGTCTTCGAGATGTACTCCGTGCATCACGACGCGAAGCTCCTGCCGGCGGAAGTCCAGAGCAGCGATTACCTGATGGGTGCGGAAAAAATTCCGAACGTGAACATGTCCGCTTCACGCGACGCGGAGGGCCGGATTCACGTCTCGCTCTGCAACCTGAATCCAAACCAACCCGCCGAGGTGGCTTGTGAACTGCAAGGGGCGAAGGCGAATTCAATCAAAGGCCGCGTGCTGACCGCGCCGGAGTTGGCGTCGCACAACACGTTCGAGCAGCCGGACAGCGTGAAACCGGCGGAGTTCAAGGCGTGTCAGACGACCGCGAGCGGCTTCACCGCCACGCTGCCGGCGAAGTCGGTGGTGGTTCTGGAGATATCACCATAGGTTATTCCGCAACGCCGGATCGCAATACAACCGGTAGGTCGCCTTTTCCCCGAACCGATAGAGAGGCATGAAGTCGTCGCGTGGCGAGGACTGTTCCTGGCCGGTGTATCTGAAAACCACCGGGTCCTGGGTAGCCACCATCCATTGGTCAAGCTCCTCGTCGTCATGCGGGAGGCGGGTCAGGTGTTTGTGCACTACCTGCTGCGCAAAGACCACGGGGCCACGCACGATCGCCACGCGATCAGGGTGTTGCCGGTCGATCGGCGCGCGTCGGAAGCTCAGAGGTATCGTCATTTCAAGCCGGTCGCCCTGCTGCCAATCACGGCGGATTGACGCCCATTCGCCTGGCCGCGCAGCCACGATGAGGGCGCTGCCGTTGAGCTTGAACGCAACCCCGCGCGACCAGGACGGCACACGTAGCCGGAGAGTGAAGCTCACCGGTTGTGGCATATCCAGCCGCATGGCGACCGTAGCTGCCTCCGGATAGTGGGTTTCCTGGGTGAGCTTCACGGTTTGTCCGCCGGTCTCCCAGGTCACGGACGACGGGAGGTAGAGGTTCACATGCAGTGCCGCTTCATTGTGGAAATAGATGAGGTTTTGATACTCGACGACGTTCTGAAAATAGGTGCCCGAGCAACACGTATAGAGGTTGTGCGTGTAGATCTTCATGCCCGCGCCGAGGTGATAGTTGGCGTAATAGAAGTGCTTGCCGTTTTCAACAATAGGCAGGGCTGCTCCGATGGCGTTGTAGAGCAGGCGCTCGATCCAATCGCCATAGCGCGACTCACCGGTGCACATCATCAGATATTTGGCCAGCTTGAAGGCCGCCCATGAACAACAGGAGACTTCGCAACTGTCCATCCTGAGTGACAGCGACTCACCGAGGGCGCCGTCGGCAAACACGTAACGTTCCGCCGGCCCGTAACCGCCGGTTGCATAACACTGCGAACCCTGGAGATAATCGTGGAAATTCATCAGGATCCGGAGCAACCTGGGATCGCCCTCGATCAGATAGGCCATTGCGGCACCGCTGAACGAGTTGCAGTGGCTATAGGCATGCACGCCCTGGGCATTGGTCGGGGCACTGGTCTCGGCGAATTTGTTCCAATAGGAGTCATAGCGCCAGACATCACCGAATTCCCTGTACTTGGCCAGACCTGTTTGCTGGTAAGCACGGTAGAGGTTTTCACTGAGCGTGTACCATTCCAGCGGTATGCCCGAGTGCAGTTCCCAGGGCGTGTTGGCCGCATGGGCTCGGGTACGGTCCAGATTCTTGATTCCCCAATCGACAACCTTTTCCATCAGGAGCGGCGTGCCGTCGTGACCCGCGTACTGGTTCATGTCGCATAGCCCGCCTAGCAGTTTCTCCCACGTATAATGGTGCATGTCACACGGATCATCGCCCATGCGCGGGTTGCCGTCGGCACCGATTGTTTTAGCCCATCCATCGACAAGTCTGACTGCCTTGTCGCGCATTTCGGCATCATTGTTAGCCCGCGAGGTGCGCGCCATCGCCTGCAGCCACTGTCCGAAAACAATTGAGGAATCAGGACTGGCCCAGCCGCCCAGCGGATGACCCGGCGCGCGCAGGCCCGCCGCGCGCCGGAACCCGCACAGGATGTCGTCATCGGAAACCGCGAGATAATAGTCGCGCGCCGACTGGAACTGGCGCTGCCAGAGGCTCGGACCGAGTGTGACACCACAGTAGTCGAAAGGCTGGAGAACCAACTTGCCCTTGGGTGTGACGCGCGGAGCATTGCCTGCCGGGGAGCGTGGATCGTCCGGATTGCCTTGAGCGCGGGGCGCAAGCGCGACGGATGCCGCAGCCGTCCCCAGGGTTCCCAAAAACCCACGTCGGTCCAAGTTGTGATCCTTGGCTGTCCTGTTTTCATCCTGCGGGCGCTCAAAGTCTACAAGGTTCTTCCGATCCGTATCTTCCATGGTGGTCAGGATTTATCGGATAACCGAATCATCAGGGGTGGTACCGGATAATTTAATCCGGTAGGCCCATTGTTCTTCAAGGTTGTCACCTGGTTTCGTCCTCCCTCTCATCTCAACAGGCCAGTGTTCGGTAGGCGCGCCGCTCACGACCAGCCACAAGTATGCCGTATTCTCCGGCACATTGAATGTCGCCGTTCCTGCCGCATCCTTAGATGTCTCTCCATAAACACGGCTGCCATCCTTTAACGAGGCGAGAAATCCGTAACGCCAGCCTGCCTTGTCGGTTTTAACGGCATTGTAACCCTCGGCGCCGGCAAGACCCTTGAAATTCAAGACAACCCGGGTTCCCACAGCGGGAACCTTGAGCTTGATGCCATTGTAGCCATAGTTCTGGGGGCAATGCGATGGCGGGATCCGGTACCAGCCGTCTCCGATATCATTCAGAATGCAGTGGTGTTGGTTGGCATAGGGTTTGGCCACTTCCTCTATGCGTTTCATATCCCATGTGATGAATCTGCGCGACGCGTCGAACATCTCGTCATTAAACTGTTCCTGGGTCAATGAGTTCAGTCGTTTATAGGTCATCACCGGGTCCTCATCAGGCAGGGTGGCACGACACAGATCGCCGAAAAACTCCTTCCCGTGTTTATTCGACCAGTATTCCAAAACATAGGGGGAATGATACATGTTGGTGGGATGCAAAAAAGCATAGTGGGTTTTTTTCATGAAAGCAACCAGGTGATAATTCTCAAACGTCATCCATTCCGGATAGACCTGCCAGAGCACATATTGCGCCGACATTTCATTAATGGCGCCCCTGATTCCGCGCCCATGATTGTCGATCCGGGCCATGAACTGGAAGCTATGCCCCATCTCATGGGCCAGGACGCCGTAAGGCGCCCTGTTTACGCGTACCGCAGGTGTCCACAGCGCCCCGACCTTGTCTTCTATTCCGCCGCCAAATGCCGTTCCACCGTCGCCCCCGAACACGTAGACCAGCAACTTGTGCTGATCACTGATGGATTTCCCTTGCCGCACCAATTTCAGTTCATTGACATAATAGTTAAAAATCCGTTCGCATTCCTTGAGCGCATGATTGGCATCAAAACGTTTTTTCCCATTCGGGTTGGTCATGGGATCATCGCCATATTCCTTGCTCCAGAAGATGGCAATGTTGTCACCCTGAACCATGCGTTTGACACAAAATTCGCTCGTGCTGTCGTTATAATCATTATGCTCCGGAACTTGTGCGGCTTTTGCCGGCAGATACAGTTTCCTGGCAGTTGAAATAGCAGGCGGTGTTGATTCCGGTGCCGCCGCAGCCTGATGAGAGGGCATGGCGCCAACAACCAGCATTGCCACGGGTAAAAATTTCGTGCAGGTGGGAAATGTCTTCATTATAGGTTTTCCGTAGATATTGAACTTGTATTTGCCCGGTGCTTGTTGGGCCGCCTCAGAATTCATGGCTTTCCAATGAACCGGATTTGTTTTTTTGAAACAATGGCGAAAGGATAATCAGCCAAAGGCAGTTCCTGAAAAATGCTGCTGCCGTTTTCCACCCTGAAACCATCCGTTTTGTAAACATTTCCTGTTAAAAAATCCACAAGCACTGGCTCCTCAAATGTCAGATTTTCGATTTTCAAGGATACCGTTGCCAGTTCCAGGACGTTTTCCTGGGGATTCCATGGCAACCAATAAGCAACAAGGGCTTTTTCATCGCCGGTTTTGTATGCAGCCAGCAAAGGCACGGATGGAAAGGCATCCTCGTATTCCCCGATGCCATGAAAATGTCCCGGATGGATCACCTGGAATTCGGATTTGGTCTGGAAAACCTTATAACTGTCATCCATTGCAGCACAAAGGTTTTGATAAGCATGATAAGCCGGTTTGGGGTGCTGTGTTTCCCGGAATAATATACATTTCTGATTAACTCCATCTCCATGCACGCCGCTTCCACCCCTTTCCGGATAACCCAAAATGGCATCGATTCCGGTAAGTTCGGTTCGCTTCGAATCAGGAGTCATACTACCTTCGTCGGCCAAAACAAAATAGTTGCTAAGCGTGGAGCGGCAAAAGTAAGTATCGACAAATGACTGTCGAAGCAACCATTTTGCCTGGATGTTCAAGCCCCAGGGAGCGCGTCCGCGGTATCCTATCGTGCGGCTATGTGAAGGATATCCACACTCTCCCTGCCAGATTTCGAGGTCCGGCTTGTGTTTTTTCAAAACATCGCGCAATCCGCTGATGCGGTAAACGCGGTCTTCAGGTAATATGGCGTAATGGTGAAAGCTGAAAATGTCAATGTTTGCGGGATTGCAGTTGCTTAGGAAATCGTCGCTGTACTTTGGATCTATACCCGCGGTCGCACCGGCTATGATTTTGGCCTTGGGTTGTATGGAACGTATTTTTGCGGCGGTTACTTCGACCAGTTTTCCGTAATCCCCGCCATTTGGCGGCGCTCCCCAGAATCTTTGGAAATTGGGTTCGTTCCATATTTCCCAGTATGTGATTTTGTCTTTATAACGTTTGATCACGTTTTCAACGAAGTTCAGCCAGGCTTGCGTTTCCCCGGGGCTGCCCACCGGAGGTGCCGGACTTGCGCCATAAATAGCAGCCAATTTCGGATCCGCATAATTGCCGGTTCCGCTGTATAGCCGATTGCCATTTCCAATGGTTACAAATGGCGTGATCCCCAATCTCAATACCGCTGCGAATGCATCATCGGTTCTTTGCCAGTCATATACTCCCTTTTCTTTCTCGATTTCCTCCCAGTTCGCCTGTAGGCGGATCCACTTTACGCCCAGTTCCGAAGCTTTTTCGAGAACATTCTCCGTCATCATTCCCGCATGTATCCCCCAGTACGAACCGGATATTTCATGCGATTTTTTAGGAATGATTTTTCCTATCATGTTTTTATCCAGGGGCAATGTTGCCTTCATGGCCTGGCCTTTGGCTGTTGCATTGGCAGCCCGCGCCATCGCGGCGGACGCCGCATGCGCTTGGCCCGAGTGGGCGGCGGCAGGTGCCTCATGTGCAAAGGCCGGCATGGCGAGCAAAGCAGCAGCGGCGATGGCCAAACGCGGATTCATGGGACACGAGGGTAGCCCTATCCGCCGGATTCGCAAGTTCCAATCGAAAAGCGGCCACGATACTCCTGCTGGTCAATCAAAGCATATCCTTGACAAGGGGGTATGGGTAGAGCTTATAAACTTCTAGCATTTCCCCATGAATCCGGCTGCAACCCACTGTCCCATGTCCGAATCCTCAGTTTGGAGGCATGTGCTTTACTCGGTTTGCTGGATTTTCCGGCCTATTGGCCCCTGTTACCGCGCAACCCCCATTTCCCCGCCCTCCAGTCTTCGCCAAGGCTTCGACAGGCATGCCGGACGGCCCTATCCCGGAGGCAATTCACCGGAATGGCTCGTGCGGCAGGCGTCGCGCATATATTATCGTTTACTACGCGCATACTACTTTTCTTCAGAAACAGGATTGCGCAATACAAACATCTCGCACATGGGAGTCACGATTGAACCCGTTCGAATTTCACAATGGCCGTTTGTACTTTCAACCGCTTCCCCGAAGGATCCATGGCATAAGACCCTGCTCGCTGTCGATGGAGGGTGCCCGCTGGCGCAGTCAGCAAATCCTGGCGCTGGCCGCCATCATCATGACCTCGGCGGGACAAGCCGCTGAAAAATGGGTGGTCACCGGTTGGAACAACCTCGGCATGCACTGCATGGATGCCGATTACTCGGTCTTTTCCATCCTGCCACCATACAACACGCTGCACGCGCAGGTCATCTATTCGGTCGGCACCACGAGCACCGACATGGTCACCATGCTCAAGACCGGAGCGGATGGGTACCGTGTGACTTACGAGGCGGTGGCGGATCCGAGCGGTTCGATCAACAAGACATCGAGCGGTAAAACCAATTTCTGGACCCATGCGGAGGCTCTGTATGGCGCTGCTTTGCCGATGGACCAAGGCTTGACCGGCGTATCGATGCCTGGCGCGGCGAACACGCCCCAGTCTTTTTTCTGGGACGCCTCTAACGATTGCTTCACCGTCGATGGCATTCCGATCGTGCCCAGGGATGATGCCGGCAATAAGAATTACTACCCGATGATGCGCCTCAAGGCGTATGACTCGGCCAACGTGCTGCGGGCGCAGACGGATGTGGTGGTTCCGGTTTCCGACGAAATGGATTGCCGGTCCTGTCACGGATCGAACTCCAAACTTGCTGACGCGATGCCCTACGGTGGCTGGGTGAACGACCCGAATGCCGAGCGCGATTACCGCCTCAATATTCTCAAGAAACACGACGATGTCCTGCTCGGCACCACTCTTTATCAGCAATCGCTGGCAGCAAAATCCTACCGCGAGGATGGCTTGTTCAAGACGGTGACCATGGGCGGCAAACCGATCCTCTGCGCAGCCTGCCATGCGTCCGGTGCCCTGCCGGGCTATGGCTATGCCGGCGTGTCCCCCCTGACCCAGGCATTGCACAGCACGCACGCACGCGTGATTGATCCCGATAACGGACTCACCCTGGGCTCGGAGAAAAACCGCAATTCCTGTTACCAATGCCACCCCGGTTCGGAAACCAACTGTCTGCGCGGTGCCATGGGGTCTGCAGTGGCGGCGGACGGAAGCATGAAGATGCAGTGCCAGAACTGTCACGGCAGCATGATGCAGGTTGGTGCTCCCAATCGGACTGGCTGGCTGGACGAGCCGACTTGCCAGCAATGCCATACCGGCACGGCTGTCAGCAACAACGGTTCGCTGCGCTACACTTCGGTTTTTGATGCGTCAGGCCAACCGCGCGTGGCCGTGAACCAGACCTTCGCCACCAATCCGAACAGCCCGGTGGTCGGCAAGTCGCTCTATCGCACATCAAGCGGCCACGGCGGGATGAAATGCCAGGCCTGCCACGGTTCGACGCACGCCGAGTTCCCCGCCGGGACCAACGACAACGTCCAGTCGAACGCCTTGCAAGACCACGAGGGAGTGCTTTCGGAATGTACGGCCTGCCATGCCGTTGGCCCGCCCCGCAGCAAGTACTCCGGGGGGCCACACGGACTTCACCCGATCAGCACGAGTTGGGCTACCAACCATGATGACTATACCACCGGCTGCACGAACTGCCACGGGAGTGACCGCCGCGGCACGGTCCTTTCCGAAATGCAGAAGAGTCGATCCATGAAACGGAAGGACGTAACTCCCGAGTACCTGACGTTCTGGCGCGGCTACCGGATCGGCTGTTGGAGTTGCCACAATGGAACCGGAGGCGAGGATGCTCCTCCCACATCCCCCGAAGTCACCAGCGCGTCAGTCACACAAGCAGGGGTACCGGTTTACATGACTCTGGGCATGAGCCCGTCCACCGCTGTCATGCGTATTGTCAAACAACCCGCCCATGGCACGGTGGCATTGTCGGGCAACGTCGCGATCTACCATCCCGCTCCGGGTTACGGCGGGACGGATTCCTTCACTTTCGCCGCGCGGGACTCCGGAAATTCGGTGGATTCCAACCTCGGAACGGTTTCGGTTTCCGCCGCCAACTACCTGCTCTGGAAAGGCGATGGGATTTCCAACCAATGGAACACCACCACCATCGGCAACTGGCTTCTGCTGGGGACAACACCCGTGGCATACAGCAACGGAACGGCCGTAACCCTGGGAGATGGCGGATCAACCAGTCCGACAATCAATCTCGTTGCCGTCATGTCGCCATCGTCTATGGCCGTGAACTCAAATCAGAACTATACGCTCGGGGGAACGGGATCTCTGACAGGCACGATGCCTCTAACGAAATACGGCGCTGGCACGCTGACGCTTGGGTCCAACCACACGTTCACCGGCACGACCACGGTGCATGGCGGCACCATTAAGGCCGGAGCCCTCGCGGTGACCGGCGGGACCAGCAGCCTAGGCAACGCCGCCAGCGCAGTGACATTGGGCGGAGCAATGGACAAAGGCACCTTGGTTTACACCGGAAATTCGGCGACCTTTACGCGTGGACTCACCATCGGCAGCGGCGGCGGCCAACTTGATGCGGCCACCAGCGCACAGACACTAACCGTAGCCACCGGCAACATCACCGCCAACGGAGCGCTCACCCTGGGCGGGAGCGGAAACATCCAGATCAACAGCATCATCAGCGGTAGCGGCAGCCTGACCAAGACCGGCGGCGGGCGACTCGTCATCAACAACAATCAAACCTTCACCGGTGCCTTGGACATCAACGAAGGCACGGTGAAAATGACAGCTGGCAGACTTTTCGCCAGCAACACCAATGTCAACATAGCCGCCAACGCGGTCTGGCTGCTCGATGGCTCAAGCCAGACCGTGAACAGCCTGACCGGGCTGGGCACCGTCAGCGAGGAATCCGCCACCGCCGCGACCGACACCCTGACCGTGGGCAACGGCGGGGCGTCCTTCACCTTTGCCGGCACTCTGGAAGGTGGAAACGGCACGGTGGCGGGCAAACGGGCCATTGCCCTGACCAAAACAGGAGCCGGCACGATGACTCTAACCGGAGACAACACCAACACCGGAACCACCACCATTTCGGCAGGCGTCCTCCAGATCGGGAGCGGCGGCAGCACGGGCACTTTGGGGTCCGGACCCGTGGTCAACAACGCCAGCCTGATCTTCAACCGCAGCGACTCCGGCTACACATCCTACGTCGTGCCGAATGTCATCTCCGGAACCGGCAGCCTCAGCAAATCCGGTGCCGGCACGGTTTCCCTTAGTTCGACGACCAGCAGCTACGCGGGTGTGACGACCTTTGCGGAAGGCATCCTGAATGTAGAATCGGTGGCGAATTACGGCTCCAACAGCAGCCTCGGCAACCGTGCCGCCACCGCCGACACGCCCGACGTCATCGGTCTGTTGTTCCGAGGCGGCACCCTGCGGTATGCGGGAAGCACGCCGCAGAGCACCAATCGGCACATCCGGCTTGGCACAGCGGGGGGCGCACTGGACGCCTCCGGCACGGTCTCCACGGCCACCTTGAGCTTCACCGCCGCATCGTCGCTGAACCTCTGGGAAAACAGCGGACTGCGCACTTTGACGCTGACCGGCACGAATCCGGGGGAAAACACCTTTCTAACAACTCTGTCCGACAATGGCGGAGCCACCAGCCTCGCCAAGACAGGCACCGGCCAATGGGTGCTGGGAGGAACGCACACCCACACCGGGAACACCACCGTTTCGGGCGGAACGCTCACGCTAACAGGAACAATCAACAGTGGCGGCACCGCAACCGTGCGGGCGGCCAACGGCGGCACGCTGCGCCTGCGCGACGGCAGCATCACCGCCGGCAGCCTGGTGGTGGACGCCGGTGGTATGCTGGCGGGTTACGGTTCACTGCAAGGCGACCTCGTCAACCACGGAACGGTTCTGGCGGACAACACAAGCCCGATCCTTGTCAACGGCAGCATCACTAACAGTGGAACCGTGCGTCTAACCAACGGCAGCATCTCCAGCACCGGCGCATTCATCAACAACGGCTTGCTGGACATCATCAACGGCCCGCAGACACTTCCGCCCAATTTCCAGAACAACGGAACCGTGCTCGATTCATCCAGCGTGCGCATCAGCGCGACGTCCATTGTCGATTCCAGTTTCATTCTATCGGTTGCCTCCGTGTCCGGCCACAATTACCAGATGCAGCGGGCGGACACTCTGACCGGCCCATGGGAAAATCTCGGTCCTCCCCAGGCCGGTTCCGGCGCGGTTCTTCAATTCACCGATCCCGGTGGAGTCGCCGGTGCGCAGAAACGCTTCTATCGGATCCAAATCACTCCCTAACCCGCCAGTCTTAACCTCATGCCGCAAATCATCACCATCGACCCGATCACGCGGATCGAAGGCCATCTTTCCGTCAAAGTGGAGACCACTAACGGCGTGGTCACGGCGGCCTACGCCGCGGGTGAATCGTTCCGCGGATTCGAAGCCATTCTCATGGGCCGCCATCCGCTCGACGCCCAACAGATCACGCAGCGGATCTGCGGTGTCTGCCCGGTGGAACACGCGATTTCCTCGGTACTGGCCCAGGACCAGGCCTATGGAGTCACACCGCCCACCCAGGGATTGCTCGTTAGAAACCTCGCCCAGGCCGCCAACTTCATCCAGTCTCACATCGTCCACTTCTACACGCTCTCGGCCATCGACTTCATCGACATCACCGCCGTGCTGCAATATCAGGGTCGCGATGCGGCGTTGAACTATCTGAAAGCCTGGGTGCAATCGGAAATCAGTTCGAACAATTACTACCCGGCCGCACCGTTCCTTCCTCGTTTCGATGGCGATTACCTTGCGGATCTCGCTCTGAACCTCGGAGCCATCCGCAACTACCTGCGCGCCTTGGAGATCCGCTCGGAAGCCTCGAAATTCTGCGCCATGTTCGCGGGCAAGCTGCCGCACGTGGCCTCGCTGGTTCCGGGCGGTGCCACGCCGCGCCTGACTGCCCGGCAGATTCAGGATGCTTTGGTATTGATCCGGAAAATCCGCGACTTCATCGATACCGCCTACGTGCCCGACGTGATCGCCGTCGCAGGGGGCTTTCCCCAATATTTCACCTACGGCCGCGGCCCCGCCAATTACCTGAGCTATGGCGTCTTCAATGAAAATGGTGATGGCACCTCGAAGTTGTTCCCGTCCGGAGTCATGCTGAATGGCACGCTCTCCAACCTCGACCAAAGCCAGATCCGCGAATACCTCGGAAGATCCTGGTTTTCCTCGGCTTCCGGCATGCATCCCTATCAGGGAGAAACCACGCCCGACACCACGAAACCCGACGCCTATTCATGGCTCAAGGCACCGCGCTACGGCACCAACGTCATGCAGGTCGGCCCGCTGGCCCGCGTTCTGGTGTCCTATTTGCGCGGCACCAATGCCGCCATCAACACGCTCGTTCCGTGGTTGCTGGCGCAGACCGGTCGCACCGTGGCGGACCTGAACTCGGTCATGGGCAGGCACGCCACGCGGGCGCTGGAGTGCAAGATCATCGCTGACCGCTGCGACGATTGGGTGAACGCGCTGGTGCCGGGAGCCACGGCGTTTTCCACCTTTACCATTCCCTCATCCGCCGCCGGCATGGGCCTGACAGAAGCCGCTCGCGGCGCACTCGGCCACTGGATGCAGCTCACCGGCGGACTGGTGTCGCGCTATCAATGCGTGGTGCCAACGACATGGAACGCCTCGCCCCGCGACGAACTCGGCCAACCTGGCGCGATGGAACAATCGTTGGTCGGAACACCCATCGCCAGCGACACCTCGCCCATCGAAGCCGTGCGCGTGGTCCGCTCGTTCGACCCCTGCCTTTCCTGCGCCGTGCACTGATCCACCATTTTACCAACCCATGAACGACCTCGACCCAAATCCCGTCCCTTCGAGCGAAGGCATGGACCGCCGCGAGTTTCTCCGGATCGGCACGCGTCTGGCCGCCCTCTGGGGACTCGGGCAAGGCATGGTGCCGAGCATGGCGAGGGGTGTGGAATGGTTAGCCAATGGCCGCGCTCCCGTGCTTTGGCTCGAAGGTGGAAACTGTTCGGGATGCTCGGTCAGCCTGCTCAACAGCTATCCGCTATTGCCGCTTTCCCTGCTGACCAAGCATATCTCATTACAGTTTCACCAAACCATCAGCACCGCCACCGGCCAACTCGCGCAGGACGTGGTCAACACCACAATCCAGCGCGGCGGCTACATTCTGGTCGTTGAGGGCGCGGTGCCCGTTGCGATTCCCACCGCCTGCACTTTCGGCGGCGAGCCGTTCAAGGACCATCTCCTGCGCTGCGCCGGACCGGCGGTCGCGGTGGTGGCCGTGGGTGCCTGCGCGTCCTTCGGCGGAATCCCGGCCGCAGGAGCCAATCCCACGGGAGCGGTCGATGCCATCACGTTTCTTCAGGACAACGGGATCAGCAAACCCTTCATCCGCATTCCGGGTTGTCCGCCGCATCCGGACTGGATGATCGGGACGCTGGTCCACGTCATCAAGTTCGGGGTTCCCCCGCTCGACTCCTATCTCCGCCCGACGAAATTTTTCGGAGCGCGCATCCACGACCAATGCCAGTATCGCAACATGCCATATGCCACGAAATTCGGCGATGTCGGCTGCATGCTGGGCCTGGGATGCAAGGGTCCGACCACCCGCGGTGACTGCGTGGCCCGCGGCTACAACGGCGGCAACTACAGTTGCCTGCACAGTTTGGGGCCGTGCATCGGATGCACCGGGCCCGACTTCGGAAAACAACAAATGTATAACTGGCCACCCATCTTATGAAAACCATCCCATTTCCGCATGGCGGCTGGATGTTGCGACTGCTGGCCGCCGTCATCGGCACCACTTCGGCTTGCGCGGATGTGGTTTTCGAGAGCCTGCCGGCGGGCGGGGACGTCATGGGCATGGGCCAGCCGGGCAGCATTTCCTCCGACGGATCGACCATTGTGGGATCGGGTTGGTCGATCTCGAAATGGGGGGGTGAGAGTTTCCGTTGGACGCCTGCCGGCGGTGTCCAGTTTCTTGAATCCACCCTTCCCCTGGCCTCGCGCGCCCGGGGCACATCGAGCGATGGCGGCGTCGTGGCCGGCCAACGGTTCTCCGATTACGCCAGCGCCTTCTGCTGGTCAGGTGGCGTCTTCAAATCGCTGGTAGCCAACCGTTCATCCTCCATCAACGATGTTTCCAAAGACGGCAAATTGCTCGTCGGCAGCAATCCCGCCAATCTAACCGCCACCCCCGTGGCCACCAAATGGAGCGTCGCCGCCAGCGGAACCAGCGCTGCGGTTTCCCTCGGCGACTTGGCGGGCGGAGTCGCCGAATCCGAGGCCAATAGCATCTCCGGCAACGGCAGCACCATTGTCGGCTGGGGCACCTCCGCCAGTGGAGTTGAAGCCTTCCGTATCGTCGGCACCGGAGCCATGACCGCTCTGGGGGATCTGGCGGGAGGGAAGTTCTTTTCCGAAGCGGCTGCGGCTTCAACGGACGGATCGGTCATAGTCGGACGCAGCCATTCGACCAAAGGCCCCGAAGCGTTCCGCTGGACCGCCGCCACCGGAATGGTCGCCTTGGGAGATCTGCCAGGTGGCGCGGTTTATTCCGAAGCCACCGGTGTGAGTGGCGATGGAACCATCGTCGTCGGCATGAGCAGTTCCACCGTGGAAGCGGACGTTTTCCTTTGGACCGCATCAAACGGCATGCGCAGCCTGGCCGCGCTTTGCCGTGCGGCCGGAGTCGATCTCAATGGCTGGCGTTTCCCCTATTGTCGCCCGTTGATTTCCGAAGATGGCAACAGCCTCACCGGCGACGCCATTTCGCCGCAGATGGATCAAGTGGTGTGGCGCCTGTCCGGCGTGCGCGAACTCACCGCCCAAGCGCCGGTTTTATTCTGGCAGGGCGACTCGCTGGCCAATGTCTGGGACGTGGGAACCAGCACTATCTGGACGGATGGCGCGGCCCCCACCAGCTTCGCGAACAGCAAGAAAGTCATTTTCGATGATTTCGGCTCCAATGTTCCCGCTCTCGCCGTCACCGGCTCACCGGCCCCGGCCGCGGTCACTGTCAATTCGTCCATCCACTACACCTTCAGCGGTGCGGGCTCGCTGGTGGGCACGATGTCGCTTCTTAAAAAGGGAACCGGCATCCTGAGTCTGGCTGGCATCTATCGATTCAGCGGCGGCACCACCATCGAGGCGGGGACCCTTGCCTTGAGCGGCACGCTGGAAGACACGGGGACGCTGGGTCTTGTCGTCATGCCGGGAGCCACACTTCAACTCCTAGGCGGCACCTACATCGGCAATCTACAGGTCATGGCGGGCGGAACCGTCACCGGCACAGGCACCATCATTGGCAACCTGACCAACCACGGCACGGTCACCGCTCACACCGGCGGATTGCTCACCTTACAAGGGGTGACCTTGAATCAAGGCACCATGCGCCTCACCGGCGGCACCACCTTGGATCTGGAGGGTTCATTCATCAACAACGGCGTGCTCGATGTCATCACCGGGGACGTCAATCCGCCTACGACCTTCGTCAACAACGGCATCCTTCTGGACTCCTCCTCGGTCCGCGTCGAATCGTTGATCAAGTCCGGAACAACCGTCCAGTTGAGCATCCGCTCGTCCGTGGGCCACGCCTATCGGTTGGAACGCAGCGCCACCATGGCCAGCAACTCCTGGACCCCGGTCGGGACCGATCAGGAAGGTGACGGAAATATCCTGACATTTACCGACGCCGGTGGCGCGACAAGTTCCAGCGGATTCTACCGCATCGCCGTCGTGCGTTGATCATACGCGGGCAGTATATGCAGACGATGCTGAAAGAGACCCGGCTCTTCTGTCACGATTGATCAGTCAATCAAAGAATATCCTTGGCAAAGGCGGTCCGGATAGGTTTTTTCGCGTTTGAGCATTTCCCCCCACGAATGCGGTCGTAATCCACTGTCCCTTTTCCATATTTCGCGATGAGAACCTATCTATCCGGTGATGACTTGGAGTCCGCCCGTGTCTGGTTGCCGGGGCGCGTATCATGAACGCCTCCATTCATCCCCTGTTGCCGGTGGAGATCGTGCTCCATCCGTCGTGGTGGCACGCCCATGCCGGAATCACTTTCGACGAGGACTTCTTCTACCATCCCTCCAAACGCGTCGAGAGCGAACGGCGCATGGAAACTGTACTTCGCGAACGCTTTGGAAAACACGGACTTGGCGCGGATTGCGACCGTGACCTGCCGGTCATCGGCGCCGTACACAACGCGGCCGGCTACCTGCTTTCCGAAATGCTCGGCTGCGAAATCCGCTATCAAGCCGATGCGGCGCCCGCCGTGCTGCCGGCCAGTCGGGAAAAACTGGAGGTGCAGCCGGATGCGGCCTTTCAAAGCCCCGCGTTTCGCCGCTACGAGCGCTTGCGTGATGCTCTCAAGTCCCGGTACGGGTATTTGCTCGGCGACATCAACTGGTCGGGCGTCCTGAACCTGGCACTCGACTTGCGCGGGCAGGAGTTGTTCCTGGACATGCTGGACGCGCCCGACACCGTCACGACCGGGATGTGGCAAATCGCCACCGTCATTGAACGGTTTGCGACTGATGTGCAGCGCGAGACCGGCACCAGTTCCATTTCGGTCAACCGGGTCTGCCGCCATTTCACGCGGCCGGTTTTTTTGCACTCGCTATGTTCGGTCACCATGATCTCGGCGGAGGACTACGAACGATTCATCCTGCCGATTGACTCCGCTTGGAGCCGGCGTCACCGGCCTTTTGGCATTCATCACTGCGGCAAGGACCCGCACCGGTTCGCATCGAGCTACGCGAAAGTGCCGCACTTGGATTTCCTCGACGTTGGTTGGGGGGGCGACGTGCAGGCCTTGCGCGCCGCGCTGCCGAATACTTTTCTCAACCTGCGACTCGACCCCGTGCAACTGGTCACGTGGACGCCGGACCGGATTCGCGAGACCATCACCCGGCTGGTGGCTGACTCCGGCAACCTCGAACTGACCGGCGTCTGTTGCATCAACTTGGATCAACGCGCCACGGATGCGCAAATTGACACCATATTCGCCACGGTCGAGGAACTGCGGAAAGAAAACGTATCATTTCATGGTATCGGCACCTGACCGCGTGCATTTGAATATCCAGTAAGGAGAACCTGTTGAAGACACTGACTAACTCCCATTTCCCCGCCCTCCGGCTCTTGCAATGGCCTTCACCCCGAAAGCCATTTTCTTGCAATAGGGGCACATGCTTGACCAGCTTGGCAATAGCGGCCGCCTGTAGCGTGTTGCCTTGCTTGCAGGTTGCCGAAGCTGCCTCCATGCGGGTCACGAATGTTGCCATGGTCGCGGACGGCAACGTGCAGTTCGACATTGCGTGGACCCATTCGTGGCGAGCTTCGTGGAAGGAAGACGGCGTCGATTGGACGAACTGGGATGCGGCCTGGATATTCGTGAAATACCGCAAAGAAGGCGACCCGGCCTGGAGTCATGCAACGCTGAGCAGCAAGGACGCCGACCACGCGGCACCAGCGGGTGCGAAGATCGATGTCGGCCGGACCGGGAACCGCGGGACGGGCGTTTTCCTCTACCGTGCCGCCGAGGGAAAAGGCGAATGGTCAAACAAAGGCGTGAAACTGAAATGGTTGCACGCAGATGATGGAATCGCAGACCCGTCCAAGGTCCAACTGTCCGTGCACGCCCTCGAGATGGTCTACGTCCCGGAAGGCTCTTTCTACGTGGGCAGTCCTGACAAACTGGCCGGGGTCCTCGTCGATGGTTCGTGGAAAAAGGGCGATCCCTTCATCCCCTTCAAGGTTACCAGCGAAGACGAACTCGAGGTTGCGCAGAAGCCGGGCTGCCTGTACGGCACGGGCGGTATCGGCGCGGCCCACCAGATCGGTCGCGAGGGCAAGCTGTCTGCCAAGTTTCCGAAAGGATATGGCGCCTTCTACTGCATGAAGTACGAGCTCACCCAGGGTGAGTACGTGGCATTCCTGAATCAGCTCGCCGCGGCCCACGCCGTTGCCCGCTACCCGCGCGCCTCTTTCCAGCCCAAGCATAAGGACACAGATAGCCACACCGTCACGAACACGCCGGGGGGCTACGTCGCAACCGTTCCGGAGAGATCGTGTAACTGGATGGACTGGGAAGACAGCATGGCACACGGCGACTGGGCCGGGCTGAGGCCCATGACCGAGCTGGAGTTCGAGAAAGCCTGCCGCGGGCCGCTGCAACCGGTAACCAACGAGTACGCGTGGGGGACTTCCACGACCAAGGATACAGACATACCCGGGCTTGCCGACGTGCCGCCCGTCCCTTACCCGGTGGGAATATGCGGGGCTGCGGAGCGCGGCCGGTCCGGCTCCACGTACTGGGGCATCGCCGCGATGAGCGGGCACCTGAGGGAGCGTACGATCTCGGCAGGCCATGAAGATGGCCGCGTGTTCACGGGGGCCTGCGGCGACGGCGCGTTGACCGACGACGGCATGGCGAATGTTGATGGATGGCCACCCCCGTCGAGCAACTGGCCTGAACAACCGTTGGTGGGCGGCTGGGGGTTCCGCGGCGGGCCCTGGTATGGGGACGCCGCAGTGGACGGCACACTACACATTTCCTGCCGCTTTCTTGCCTCCTGCCTGCGCTCGCAGAGGCACAGCACCTACGGCTGGCGCGGCGTCCGCCAGGCACCCTGAGCCGGAGCCGTTGACGATGGTTGGGAAACATTATCTAACGACCTGAAGAACTGGAAATACCTCCGCGTAGTAGAACCAGAACAAGGCACAACTGACCGTCGATGGCCTCCTGCCGGGCTGAGATTGCCAGGTCTGCCGCCAAAACCTTCGGTGGGATCGATAGAAAGTGGATTCCAAGGATTTTGGCGAACACCTCATCCATCAAAATCAGTTGGCATCGCCGAATCGCCGGATATATTACTGGTTGCCATCACCATGACAATCCGCCCTGCCGCCGTGGCCGGGATGTTCTATCCCGGTGATTACACGCAGCTTGTCCGCGAACTGCGCGTCATGCTGGCTGCGGCCGCGGTGCGCGAGTTGCAGCCCAAGGCACTCATCGTACCGCATGCGGGCTACCGCTACTCCGGTCCGGTGGCCGCCAGCGCCTATGTGTTGCTGGTCCCGCTGGCGCGGCGGATCACCCGCGTGGTGTTGCTGGGCCCGACTCACCGCGTTGCGGTCCGCGGCCTCGCGCTGCCGGGTGCGGAGGCGTTTGACACCCCGCTCGGGCGGGTGGCCATCGACCGTGCGGCGGCCTCGATGATTTCCCATCTGCCGCAGGTGGGGGTGAGTTCGGAGGCGCACGCGACCGAGCATTCGCTGGAAGTGCAGTTGCCATTCCTGCAATCCGTTCTAGCGGATTTCCGGCTGTTGCCGCTGGCGGTGGGCGAGGCTTCGCCGGACGCCGTGGCCGAAGTGCTGGACATCCTGTGGGGTGGGGACGAGACACTGATTCTGATCAGCTCCGACCTGTCGCATTTCCTGCCCTATCAAACCGCCCGGCTGAAGGATGGAGCCACGGCCGACGCCATCCTGCAGCTCAAGGTGCCGCTCACCCACGAGCAGGCCTGCGGTGGCACCCCGGTCAACGGGTTGCTGTTAGCGGCGCGGCGCCACCAGCTCACGCCGCACCTGTTGGATCTGCGCAACTCCGGCGACACCGCCGGGCCGCGCGATCAAGTCGTGGGCTACGGGGCGTTTGCGTTCACCGCGCCACCCGCCCCCGCCGCGGACCAAGGCGCCATCCTGCTCACCCTCGCGCGCAATGCCATCGCGCAACGCCTCGGCGCACCTACCCGGCCGGTCATCGAACCGCCATGGCTGGACGAACCGGGCGCGACTTTTGTCACCTTGAAAAAACATGGCAAGTTGCGCGGCTGCATCGGCTCGCTGCATGCACGCCGTCCGCTCGGCCAGGATGTCTGCCAGAACGCGCTGGCTGCGGCCTTTGAGGATAGGCGCTTCCCGCTTCTAACAAGCCCGGAATTAACCGATACCCGCATTGAGGTTTCCCTGCTATCGCCACTGCAACCCCTCGAGTTCAAGGACGAGGAGGACGCGTTGGCGCGGTTGCGCCCCGGTATTGACGGAGTGGTGGTGGAGGCCGGCAATCGTCACGCCACATTCCTGCCCCAGATGTGGGAACAATTGCCGCAACCACGCAAGTTCATCGCGCATCTCAAACGCAAGGCCGGCATGGAGGAGACAAGCTGGCCACACGATATCAAGATCTCCCGGTATACCGTCGAAAAATGGAAGGAGTGAATCATGCCTGAACCGATTGCCAGCGATCAACGCCATCCGGCCGCCTACTGGCACCGGCTCGCCGACGGCCGGATCCAGTGCGACCTGTGCCCGCGGGAATGCCGCCTGCGCGATGGCCAGCGTGGCGCGTGCTTTGTGCGCGGCATGGCGGACGGTGTCATGGTGCTCACCACCTACGGCCGGTCGTCGGGATTCTGCATTGATCCGATCGAAAAAAAACCGCTCCACCATTTCCATCCGGGATCCAGCGTCTTCTCGTTTGGCACGGCCGGCTGCAATCTGGCCTGCCGGTTCTGCCAGAATTGGAGTATCTCGAAATCGCGCGACATGAACCGCCTGATGGAGCAGGCCTCGCCGGAAAGCATTGTCAGAACGGCCATGAGCCACTGCTGCATGAGCGTGGCCTTCACCTACAACGATCCGGTGGTGTTCATCGAATATGCGCTGGACACCGCCGATGCCTGCCACGCGCTTGGCATCAAGACCGTCGCCGTCACCGCCGGCTATATCAATGCCGCGCCGCGCCGCGAATTCTATGACAAAATGGACGCCGCCAATATCGACCTCAAGGGGTTCTCCGATGCATTTTATACCCAACTCACCGGAGCCCGCCTGCAACCGGTCCTCGATACCCTGCTGCATGTCCGCCACGCCACCGATTGCTGGCTGGAAATCACCACCCTGCTCATCCCCGGTCATAACGATTCGGCTAAGGAAATCATGGCGCTGTGCGCCTGGGTCGCCAGCGAACTCGGGCCTGATGTGCCGCTCCACTTCTCCGCCTTCCACCCGGATTGGAAAATGGCCGATGTCCCGCCCACCCCGCCCGCCACCCTGACCCGCGCCCGCCAAATCGCCCTCGATGCCGGCCTGCACCATGTCTATACCGGCAACGTGCATGACATCAAGGGCGGAACCACCTATTGCCCGAATTGCCTGCACACGGTGATCGTTCGCGATAGGTATGACATCCTCCGCTACGATCTAACACAAGACGGGTCTTGCACGCAATGCGGTGCCCCCGTCGCCGGACGCTTCGGCACTTTCGCCACGCCCTTCGGTTCGCGGCGTATCCCGGTGAGGATGACGACGCGCCGGTGATCCGGAGCCGCTTGAGCCTCAGACATCTTGCTGGGAAAATCCTCCATGGTCAGCAGGTTGGTCGGTCCGAAATAATCCGCCACACAGGTAACACGGCTGCTCTGATCGAGATGCTGGCCCAATGTCCCTGACCCAGACTGGTTCGACCAGACGCCAACATGGAAAGCACCTGAAATCCAA
Organism: Akkermansiaceae bacterium; assembly: GCA_903888515.1. Lineage (GTDB taxonomy): Bacteria > Verrucomicrobiota > Verrucomicrobiia > Verrucomicrobiales > Akkermansiaceae > Luteolibacter. The sequence goes on from CAISTY010000061.1 coordinate 48,915, forward strand.
CTGGACGACGGCCACATCCTGGTTCTCGAATCCACCTGACAGACAGGAAGCCCAACCGCCGAAAAACCGCCGAAAAACCGCCGAAAAAAATTCTTGGCAAAGCGGCCCGCAGAACTACGCTCGCGACAAATAAATACCGCTGTGAAATCATCCGAATCAGCCGAATCATCCGAATCATCCGATTACCGGCGTGGACTTGGATTTTTTCTTACCGAAACACCGTTCACCGAAGCACCGAAAACACTTCTTCCGCCCCCCTTTCCCCGCCCTCCGCTCCGTCCCATTGGCTCTTTCAGGGGCCTCCCGCAGAAAGCAAATTCCTTGCAGTCATTGATGAGTTCCATCTATCGAAAATTCCGGCCCTTGCTGGCTGCGGCCACTTTGTTTCCCGTGGTATCCGGGGTGACTCCGGCGGCGGAGAGCGTCAACAACTGGATTGCCAATGGCGATTTCACGGCGAACGCACCGGCCTTCACCGCTTATCCCGGACAGATCACCGGTGCCAACCCGGCGGAAATTTCCGGTTGGTTGTCATTTGGCGCAGGTTCGGGCCAGGGCCTCAATGGCTCCAAGACCGGCGCAAGCGTCGGCAATCCGTTCGGCCCGGCCAATCCCGGCACCCGCACGTATGCGTTTATCCAGTATGGGCAAGGAGGGTTGGGCCAGTATCTGACGCTCGCACCCAACACCCAATACCGGCTGGACTATGACGTCGCCGCCAGGACCGGCTACACCGACCAACAATACCGGGTCGTGATCGCGCCAAGCGACACCACCGGCATGGAGGGCCTCTACTACGACAGCGGCGTGCAAATGGGTAACACCGCCAACTTCACGCATGTCACCGGCACCTTCACCACCCCGGCTACGCTCGGGGCCAAGCCGAACATCCAATTGTGGAATGTAAGGCGGCGTAAATAAATAATCTTGACAAACAGCTTAAGATTTCTTAAATGCTTCCTCGTGAAGGAAAACAATACCCTTATGCAGAAGTTTCAAGCGATTTGGCCGCATTTGGACGAGCGTGCCAAACGTATCACCGCC
>CAISTY010000062.1 GCA_903888515.1 Akkermansiaceae bacterium
CTATGACCGCGCGATCATCGACTTCGTCTACGCCTGGGTGCTGTGCGAAACCTACCGACTGCGCTGGCGCATTGAGAAATCCTTCGACCAACAAGAACAGAAACTCGACGAGCGCAAGGCCTGGGCCACCAGCGACACGGCGGCGTGCCTGAGTCAGGAAGCATTGCTCAAGGCCGTAGGCAGATCTGTGTGAAGATCATCTACTATTCTGGGGCATGGCGGTTGGAAAACGCTGTCACGGCGAGTCGGATGCCGGCGGCCTTGTGCAGGGTTTCCTCGTATTCAAGCACGGGATCGGAGTCGGCGACGATGCCGGCACCTACCCGATAGATAAGCTGTTGGTCGTTCCTAACAAGTGTGCGGATGGCGATATTGAACGAGCATTCTCCGTTGGAGCCGAACCAACCGATGGCGCCGCAGTAGATGCCGCGCGGGCACTGTTCGAGTTCGCGAATGATTTCCATGGCGCGTATTTTCGGCGCGCCGGTGATGCTGCCGCCGGGGAAACAGGCGGCGAGTGCGTCGATCGCGTCGGTATCCGGGCGCAGGGAACCGGAGACGGTGGACACGAGGTGATGGACTTGCGCGAGAGACTCGAGTTGGCGCATGGCGTCCACCTGCACGCTGCCGAATTCGCACACCTGGCCGAGGTCGTTGCGCAGCAAGTCGGTGATCATCACGAGTTCGGCGATCTCCTTGGCGGATGCCAGGAGTTCGCAGGCCGATTGCCGGTCGTCGTCGGGATCGGGGAAACGCGGCCTTGTTCCCTTGATCGGGCGGGTCTCGATGGAGCGCCCGGTGACCTTTAAAAACAATTCCGGCGACGCACTGAGCACCTCTATTCCATCTAACGAAAGCCATGCCGCCATGGGTGCGGGCGAGGTTTCGCGCAACACCTCGTACAGCCCGAAGAGCGACCCGCCGCATACTTGCGCCACGAAGGACTGGGACAAATTCACCTGATAGATATCGCCCGCCGCCAGCCATTCCTTGATCCGCTCCACGCCGTGGAGGAACCAGTCGCGGGTCGTCGTCGGTTCGAATGGGCTGATTTCCACCGGTTCCTCCAGCGGCTCGCGCAGGCATGTGGAGAGCCGCCCGGATTCCCACCACGTTTGGTCGGCGTGACTGAAGACCAGCATTTCGGGAAAAACGCCGAACACGAAACCGCCCTCGTAATCCACCCAGCCGCAGAGTCCGCCGGGTGGGAAGCCGGGGTTCTCCGACCCCTCTAACGGCACCTCATCAGTTAGAGCACGGCGCAACACCGCGCGGTCCTCCGCCACGAAAATCGAGCCGCGCAGGATGCGCGCGGGACATGCTGTAATCACCGACAGCGCCGGCCCGGCCGACGCCGGCAGGTTGCCCGCCGTATCGAAAAAAACCAAGCCCGGCAGATGGCGCAACCCAGCCGCCACCCGCACGGGTGTCATGCCAGCCAACCGCGCGGGTTGCGTCGGAATGTGCTTCGTTGCCTCAGCCATCGCGTCACGAAGCAAGGCCCGCCCGCCCGCCGAAGCAAGCCTGAAACGCTACGCCGACATGGGCCGCACCGGCACGTCCGCCTTGGCGCATTTCCTGGATCCCGCAGGCAGCGACGCCTTCAAGGCCTTCGGCAAAAGGAATGCCAAGTGCATCGGCAACCATCCCGTCACCCTCAAGGGACCTCTGCCATGAATGTCCGTGAATGTCCTTTTCCGGCTCGCATATTGGCCGGACCCGGGAAAAATCGCCCCTATTGACGTTTTAAGCGGAAATTTTCCGACTCTAGGGTTGCCAAACCGGATTCTGCGACTAGCAATGCGCCCCCGCTAATAATCGGCGGCGGCAACTTAGCAGCATATGATCGGCAAGAAGGACCTCAGCAAATACCGCAACATTGGCATTTTCGCCCATGTGGATGCGGGCAAGACGACCACCACGGAGCGTATTCTCAAACTCACCGGCAGGATTCACAAAATGGGTGAGGTGCACGATGGCGCGGCCACCACCGACTTCATGGAACAGGAGCAGGAACGCGGCATCACCATCCAATCCGCCGCCACCACTTGCTTCTGGAAGGACTATCAGTTCAACATCATCGACACCCCGGGCCACGTGGACTTCACCATCGAAGTGTACCGCTCGCTCAAAGTGCTCGACGGCGGTGTCGGCGTGTTCTGCGCGTCGGGCGGCGTCGAACCCCAATCCGAAACCAACTGGCGTTACGCCGATGATTCAAAGGTAGCCCGCGTCATCTATGTCAACAAAATGGACCGCATCGGCGCGAATTTCCTCAGCGTTGTGGACCAGGTGAAAACCATCCTCGGTGCCAAGCCGCTGGTCATGGTACTGCCGATTGGCGAGGAAGCCGGCTTTGTCGGCGTGGTCGATCTGTTGACCCGCCAGTCTTATATCTGGGATGATTCCGGCAAACAGGAAAACTTCACCATCGGTGATATTCCCGCCGGCATGGAAGAGCAGGTCGAGCAATTCCGCGCCGAACTCATTGAAACCGCCGTCGAAATGGACGATGCCGTCATGACCCGGTACCTCGATGGTCACGAACCGGACATCGATACCATCAAACGCTGCATCCGCAAGGGCACCATCGCCCTCGAGTTTTTCCCGACTTACTGCGGGTCGTCCTTCAAAAACAAGGGTGTGCAAAACGTGTTAGACGCGGTGGTGGACTATCTTCCCGACCCGACCGAAGTCAATCCCCAGCCGGAGGTGGATCTAGCAGGCCACCCGACGGGCAGCTTCGCCGTGGTGGATGCCTCCAAGCCGTTCCGAGGGTTGGCGTTCAAGATCATGGACGACAAGTATGGCGCCCTGACGTTCACGCGCATTTACTCGGGGGTTCTCAAGAAGGGCATGACCGTGCTCAATACGTTCAACGGCAAGACCGAGCGCATCGGACGCATGGTGGAAATGCACGCCAACGACCGCACGGAAATCCAGAGCGCCCAGGCCGGCGACATCATCGCCATCGTCGGTCTCAAGAACGTCCACACCGGCCACACGCTGTGCGACAAGAACCATCCGGCCACGCTCGAGCCGATGGTGTTTCCGGATCCGGTGATTTCCATCGCCGTCGCGCCCAAGGACAAGGCCAACGCCGAGAAACTCGGCGTCGCCATCAGCAAAATGGTCCAGGAAGACCCGTCGTTCCACGTCGAAACCGACGACGAAACCAACGAGATGATCCTCAAAGGCATGGGCGAACTGCACCTCGACATCAAGATCGACATCCTCAAGCGCACCCACAAGGTCGAGGTCGTCGTCGGCGCCCCGCAAGTCGCCTATCGCGAAACCATCACCAAGGCGGTTTCTGATAGTTATACCCATAAGAAGCAATCCGGCGGGTCCGGTCAATATGCGAAGATAGACTATATGATCGAACCGCTGGAAGCGGGTTCCGGCTTTGTGTTTGAATCCTCGGTGGTCGGAGGCAACGTACCCAAGGAATATATACCGGCCGTGGAAAAAGGCTTCAAGAACTCGGTGAGCAAAGGACCACTGGCCGGTTATCCATGCATGGATTTCAAGGTCACGCTCAAGGACGGTGGCTTCCACGCGGTGGACTCGTCGACGCTTGCCTTCGAAATCGCCGCCAAGGCCGCCTACCGCCAGACCATGCCCAAAGCCGGCCCGCAAATTCTCGAGCCGATGATGAAAATCGACGTTTTCACGCCGGAAGCCCATGTGGGTGACGTCATCGGCGACCTCAACCGCCGCCGCGGCATGATCAAGGAGCAAATGACCACCCACGGCGGCATCCGCGTCAAGGCAGAGGCACCGCTGAGCGCGATGTTCGGCTACATCGGCGACCTGCGCACCATGACCTCCGGCCGCGGCCAGTTCTCGATGGAGTTCAGCCATTACGCGCCCTGCCCGAAAAACATCGCCGAAGAAGTCATTGCCAAGGCCAAGGAGCGCGAGGAAGCGCTGCGCAAATAAAGCGTGGCGGCGGTTTGCAACCGCCCTGCCTCTCTTGCAAAAATGAGTGGCACCCCCTTCGGATTCCTCTCGACGCTTGCGGACGGGCACTTTATTTTCCCGCTCCCGATGCAAACACTATCTAACAAGCTAATCATCTGCGCCGCCATGATGGCGCTCCACGGTACCGCCTTTGCCGGCGGCGAAGGCTGGACATCCGACTACGCGGCCGCGAAAAAACAAGCTGCCGCATCCAAGAAAGACCTGCTCATCGACTTCACCGGCTCCGACTGGTGCGGGTGGTGCATCAAACTCAACGACGAGGTTTTCAAGCTCGAGCCGTTCAAGGCCGGCGTGAAGGACACCTTCGTGCTCGTCGAACTGGATTTTCCCAAGGACAAAGCGAAACTCTCCGAGGAGACCCAGAAGCAAAACGCCGAACTCGGTAAAAAATATGCGGTGCAGGGTTATCCCTCGATACTCCTGTGCGATGCCGAGGGTCGTCCATACGCTGCCACCGGCTATCAGGAAGGAGGTCCGGAGAAATACGTCACCCACCTCAATGAACTGCGCACTGCCAAGACCAAACGCGACGAGGCGTTCGCCGCCGCCGGGAAAGCCGAAGGCCCCGCCAAAGCCAAGGCACTCATGGCCGCGCTCGATGCCATGAAACTTGACGATCAGATCGTGTTGAATTTTTACGGCGAGGTTGTCGAACAAATCAAGGCCGCCGATCCCAAGGACGAAAGCGGATTTGGCAAAATGGGAGCGACCAAGAAGCGTCTGGCGGCCTTTCAGGACGCCCTGCAGGCACTGGCAGGCAAACAGGATATGGACGGGGCCCTTGTCCTGGTGGACAAAACCCTCAAGGAAGGTGGCTTCGACTCCGAGCAAACCTTGCAATTGATGATGACCCGTTCGGTGATTTTCGCGCAGCAAGGCAAGTTCGATGAGGCGCTCAAGGCCTTGGACGAAGCGAAGGCGTTCGCTCCCAAGAGCCCGATGATCCCCGGTATCGACGGTTTCCGCAAACGCCTCGAAGAGGGCAAGAAAAAAGCCGCCGATACTCCCGCCAAGGAACCGGCCAAGGGTGCGCCCAAGGAAAAGGCGAAACCCGCCGCCGCCAAATAATCCTAATTCTTGATGCCGCGGCAAAATCATGGGTTCTAACATAAAGGAATCCAGTTGCGCTTGCGTGTTTTGCGCCGGAGCGCGAGTCTCCAGACTTGCCAGAGCATGAGCCGCAATACCCAACGGGGCATTTCTCTGCTTGAGTCTGCTCGCACACCGCCGGAAACTTCGTCCATGCGTCTTGAGATTCTCAACACCGGCACCGAGCTTCTGCTAGGGAACACCGTGAACACCCATGCGGCCTGGCTCGGGCGGGAATTGTTCCAGATCGGCCTGCGCATTGCCCGCCAAACCACCGTGCCGGACGGCGATGCCATCCGCGAGGCGATCGGCGAATCCGTGGCCCGTGCGGACGTGTTGATCGTGACCGGTGGTTTGGGGCCGACCAGCGACGATCTAACACGGGAAATCGCCGCGGAAGTCCTCGGGTTGGAGTTGCTAACGGACGAAGCGGCGCTGCGTTCGCTGGAGGAGTTTTTCGCCGTGCGTGGACGCCCGATGGCTGAGGCTAACCGCAAACAGGCACTGGTTCCGGCGGGTGCCGACATGTTGGAAAATCCTCACGGCACCGCGCCGGGGATCTATATTCCGCCGCGCTTGCATGGCCATGCCCATGGCGCGGTCTTCCTGCTGCCCGGGCCGCCGCGCGAACTCTATCCGATGTTTCACGCCGAGGTCGTGCCGCGCCTGCGTACACTGGCCGGAGCGGCGCACGTGCCAGCCGCGCTCGAACTCAAATTCACCGGCATCGGCGAAAGTGATTTTCATCAAGGCATCGACGCCCGACTCGCGCTGGTCCCCGGTCTGGAATTCGGCTACTGCGCATCCATCGGCGAAGTGAATCTGCGTTTGATCGGGCAGCCCGAGGCACTGACGCGCGGTCGTGCGATCGCCTTGGAGTCATTCGCAGCGTGCCTCGTCAGCGACGACGGAGCGTCCCTCGAAGAAGTGATTGTCAGGCTGCTTGCCGCGCAACGCCGGGTCCTCGCCACGGCGGAGAGTTGCACCGGCGGCTTGATCGCCCATCGCATCACCAACGTGCCCGGGGCCAGCGCCGTCTTCAGCCATGGCTACGTCACTTATTCCAACATCGCGAAGTGCGGTTTGTTAGGCGTGACGGCCGACGCACTGGCATCCCACGGCGCGGTGAGTGAAGAGGTGGCCTGTCAGATGGCCGCCGGGGCCTTGCGCGTGAGCGGAGCGGACATTGTGGTGGCGGTCACCGGCATCGCCGGACCGGATGGCGGCACTCTGGAAAAACCGGTGGGTACCGCATGGATCGGGCTGGCTGCCCGCGATGCCGCAGCCGCCGCGTTCCGGGTCTTTCATCCACGCAACCGGCATGACTTCAAACTTGGCGTGAGCCAGGCGGCGCTGGAGGCCGTGCGCCGGAAACTCATGCTCTCCTGTTAGTATCCCGGCGCGGCGACGATGGCGTTATCGCGCTCTTCGATGCGGCGGCGCAGGATGCGTTCGGCGATTTCACGGATCATTTCGGCGAGCAGCAGCCAGAGGTGGGAGCCCGCGCGGTAATCGGCGGGGGCGATGTGTTTGACGCGCCCGGCGTGGGTGGAGAGTTGGAAGCACTTGCGGAACGAGCGTCCCGTTAGATCATCGGGGTTGTAAACGGCGATGGCATGGCCGCCGTTGTGGGTCATGACTGTGAAACACGGGACATCGGTCGGTCCGTCGCCGACATAGATCATGTTTTCGAACGGGATCGGTCGCTGTTCCGCAGGCATGTGATCGTTCACATCCTGATCATAACTGAGCATTCCCTTGTTGATGCGGAAAAGATATTGGGTCTTGGTGGTGTGTGAGATGACGCGCTTGGGAAAACTGATCCGGCCTTCGGTGTCCTCGCCGAATTCACAGCCGAAAATGGCTTTCACGCAAGGCTTGAGGCGGGATCCGTCGAGCAGCGCCTTGAGGCCGGAGGAGATGATATAGTGTTCCACCTTGATGCCTGCCGCCGCGTGATCCGGGCTCAGCGCGGCTGCGGGCAGCGCCTCGAACAACTCGGGCAGGCCGGGAAAAAACCGCAGCCCGGCACCCAGTTCGGCGAACCTGGCATTGGTCACGTTATCCATGCCGAGGTAATCGAGCAGACACTTCATATAGGCCAACTCGCCATCCCATTTCTGGTCATGCACCAGCGCGTCGCATTTTTTCCAGAACTGGGTGGAATCGATGCCGAACTCGGGAAACAACACGTCATCCTGCATGTAGCGCGGACTGAGTGTGTGGTCGTAGTCGTAGACCAGTGCGATGATGTTTTGGGGAGCGGACATGGGAGGATGACAAGCAATCAAACACCACGTCCCGCGACAAGACGTAATTGTGTGGCGCAAGAATCATGCTTGCAGCGGCGGGGCATGGCGTTGAACCTGCCGTCCGACCTGTGAAGCAATTCCTTCCTTATTACCGTCACCTGCGTGCCGTGAAGTGGCCGTTTCTCATCGGTGTCGCCTGTGGCTTGGTTTACGCGCTGGCCAGCGGGGTCGGGTTGCCGCTGATGACGAAGGTCGTGTTTCCGGTGCTTTTCAACGCGGATGCAGCATCTAACAAACCCTACGAGATCTGGATGCGCGGGCTGCTCGGTGGCATTTCACACGAGCGCCTGCTGTTGGTGTCCTGTCTGTGGATTCCCTTCATTTTCCTCATTCGAGCGGTGGCGGGCTACTCAAACAGCTACTTGATCCAGTTTTCCGGCTTGCGCGTGCTCGAGGCCATCCGCACCGACCTGTTCGTCAAACTGCAGAGCCTGCCGCTGTCGTTTTTCAAGCACAACCGCTCCGGTGATCTGTTAGCGCGGCTGATGAGCGACACGGAAATCCTGCGTCAGGTGATTGCCCAAGCTTCGAGCGATTTGATCAAACAGCCGGCCACCTTGCTCTCGGCGTTTGGATTCCTGGTCTATCTATCGGTCAAGGACCACAGGTTTTTCATCGCCTTGATCGCGTTGATCACGGTGCCGCTGTGCGTGACCGTGATCCGTGCCACGGGCAAGCGGCTGGCGGCGCGGGCGAGGATGCTGCAAGCCCAGGGCGGCGCTCTCACAGCAACCCTCACCGAGAGCCTGCAATCGTCGCTGGAAATCCGCGCCTATAATCTGGAAGACCGGCAGATCTCGCAGTTTCGCCAGCGCATCCGCGAGATCCTCAATCTTTCGCTCAAAGTGGTGAAATACCGCCAGGCGATATCGCCGTCCATCGAGGTGGTGGCGGCCACGGGATTCGCCGCCGCATTGTTTTTCGGGGTGCGCGAAGGGATGAAGCTCGAAGGATTCATGACCTTGGGGATGGCGCTTTTCATGGCCTACGAACCGATCAAAAAGCTCGGCATGATCCACTCGTTGTTCCGGCAAGGCGGTGCGGCCATCGAGCGCATCGAGTTTATTTTGCACGAACCGGACACCTTGCCGGACCCGGCGGTGCCGAAACCCGTGAGCGCCCCGCAGCGCGCGATCCGCTTTGACAACCTGACCTTCGCCTATGACCAGGAGCCGGTCCTGCGCGAGGTGAACGTGGAGATTTCCATCGGCCAGGTGGTGGCCTTGGTTGGCCCGAGCGGTGCCGGTAAATCCACCTTCGTCAGCCTGATCCCGCGCTTCTATGATCCGCAATCCGGCGGCATCACGCTCGACGGCACCGACCTCCGAGCGTTCGCGAAAAAAGACCTCCGCAACCACATCGCCATCGTCCCGCAAATGCCCGCGTTGTTTGTCGGTACCATTGCGGAAAACATCCGCATCGGTCGCTTGGACGCCAGTCACGCCGAGGTCATGGAAGCCGCCCGCAAGGCACATGCCGACGAGTTCGTCCGTACCCTGCCGGATGGCTATCAGACGCAGGTGGGCGAACGCGGCGAAAAGGTTTCGGGTGGCCAGCGCCAACGCATCGCCATCGCGCGCGCCTTCCTCCGCAACGCACCCATCCTGATCCTCGACGAAGCCACCAGCGCGCTGGATAGCGAAAGCGAGGCCATGATCCAGCAGGCACTCGCCGAGTTGGTCAAAGGCCGTACTACTTTCATCATCGCCCACCGCTTCAGCACCATCACCATCGCCGACCGCATCCTCGTCTTCCAAGCGGGACGTATTGTCGCCGATGGCACCCATGAACAACTCCGCGCGGGCAATGCGATCTATCAATCGATGCTCAGCGGCCAGGTTCTGGCAGCCGGGGTATAAGGCTCGGCCAAGCTCACGCAACACGCCGGCGTTCCCGGAATATCGAGCACCGAGACACATCCGGCCCGGAATCCGTGGGCGCAAGACCCCGCTTTCCTTGAACCTCACGATTGGCGATGAACGGGTTATAAATTTTTGGATTCCGTGAAAGACAGCGGGCCCGGTTTGGGTTATGAGTTTCCCCGATGTCAGGGGACGAAGATGATAAAAGCCGTGACGCGGTGCTGGAGCAAAGCTACGCGCAAACGCGCAAGAGCCTGATCGCGCGCCTGGACAATTGGGAAGACCAGCGGACATGGGACGAATTCTATCAGACCTACTGGCGGCTGATCTACTCGGTGGCGGTGAAAGCCGGATTGCGTCAGGACGAGGCCTTCGACTGTGTGCAGGAGACGATTCTCTCGATTGCCAAGCAGAGCAAGAAGAAGCTCTATGATCCCGAGCAGGGATCCTTCAAGACCTGGCTGATGAACATGACGCGCTGGCGGATCAACGATCAGTTCCGCAAGCGCAAGAAGGACACGGCGATGATCGTCGGCGAGTGGGAGAGCGAGCACAAAACCGCGGTGATCGACCGCGTCGAAGATCCGGCGGGCAATGTCTTGTCGCGCCTGTGGAACACCGAATGGAAAAAGAACATGGCAGATGCGGCGCTCGCCCGGGTGAAGGCCCAAGTCTCGCCCCAGCAATATCAGATTTTCGATTGCTATGTCATCAAACAATGGCACGCTTCAAAGGTCCAGCAACAACTCAACGTGAGCATGGCTCAGGTATATCTTGCGAAACACCGCGTGGGAGCCGTACTTAAACGCGAGTTGGCCAAACTCGAAGATCAAGACAATGCTGGTTAGATCACATCCCAATCCGACGATTCCCGACCACGAGGTTCTGCGCAAAATCGGTGGCGGAGCCTACGGCGAGGTGTGGCTGGCCTGCGGCGTGACCGGAGCGCTGCGGGCCGTGAAAGTGGTGTGGCGCGAAGACTTCGAGGATGAACGCGGATTCGAACGGGAGTTCGAGGGCATCCTGAAATACGAGCCGATTTCCCGCGACCATCCGGGCTTGGTGAACATCCTGCATGTCGGACGGAGCCCCGACGGAGTGTCGTTTTATTATTACGTGATGGAACTCGGCGACGACATCAGGACCGGCCGGGACATCAATCCGATAGAATATGAGCCTCGCACGTTGCGGGCGGATCATCATCAGGCGACGGGCGTGCCGTGGGATACCGGGGATTGCATCGATGTGGGCTTGCGCCTGGCCGAGGCGTTGCATCATTTGCACCAAAATGGCTTGGCACACCGCGATGTGAAGCCGTCGAATGTGATCTTCGTCAATGGCAAGGCCAAACTCGCGGATATCGGTCTGGTGGCTGCCCACGGCCAGCGGACATTCGTTGGCACCGAGGGATTCGTGCCGCCGGAAGGCCCGGGCTCCACGCAGGCGGATGTCTATAGCCTGGGCAAGGTGTTGTATGAAATCGCCACCGGCAAGGACCGGATGAATTTCCCGGAATTGCCCGACGAGATGCCCGCAGGTGCCAAGCGCAAGCGCTGGCTGGAACTCAACCGGATCATCTGCGACGTCTGTGATCCCCGGATCTCCAAGCGCAGAATCTTAACGGCGGGGGCGCTTGCCGAGACACTGAGACGGATCCAGCGCGGGAAAAGCCGCCATCGGAGTCAAGCGGCGGTTTGGCTCACCATTGCGGTTCTAACGGGTATTGTCTCTCTGGCAGGATGGGAAGCGACCAAGGATACGGCATGGATGAAACATTGGTCTGCCGCGATCAGCAAACCGAACCCAAGCGTGGGCATGCTGCGGGTGTTCAGCACGCCCGAGGGAGCCGACGTGCTCGATGCGAACGGCGTGCTGATCGGCACCACGCCGACACCCACGATGACGGCCCGCGTGGGTGAGGAGGTGCGTTTCACGCTGCGCAAGAGTGGCTACCGTCCGTTAGAGATCCGTGGGATGATGACCCTCGTTGCGCTGCGCGAACCGCTGGCGTTTTCCGGACAGTTGGAGGTTTTTTGTCCCCCCAATCGGGGTGATGCCTGGGTGGATCATCTGGGCAGTTCCTATCAAGCGGTCGAGGACCACCATGTCGGCACGGAATATGTCACGCAGGAAGTTTGGTCACAGTTTGCCAAGGCAACCAAGCTGGCGAAACAAGCGACGGAAACCCTCAGGATTTCACACAACGAACAAGAGGTGGATGTGGTGCTCGCCACGGCCGATGACACGAACGCCTTTTGCAGGTGGTTGCGGACCGGTGGCATCGCGGCGGGTTTTCTCACCGAGAATCACGAGGTGCTGGCGCTCCGGGATTTGACGTTGGAGAACCCGGGTCTGAGCAAGCGTGCCCGCCGTGACGACTTGAGAGCTTTCCAAGTGAAAATCCGGCAGATTGTTTATGGCCGGATCCTGCTCACCAGCAGTCCACCGGGAGCTGAAGTTTACATGAACCAACAGCTGGCAGGTACCACCGATGCTCCGTTGCTGATTCAGCATTTGAAGCCGGGAGTGATCGATCTGCGGTTAGTGCTGGAGGGCTACAAGCCTCGTCAGTTGAAGATCACGGTGATTCAAGGACAGACCGCTGAGGCAAGCGTGACTCTGGAAAAGAGCCAGGGAGTGGTGTTCGGGCAGGCTTGGGAGAACGGCATCCAGATGCACTTCGCCCCGCTCGGCAAGGATTTGATGATCTCGATTTGGGAAACCCGTGTCAGTGATTACGCCCTGTTCGTGAAGGAGTCCGGGCATATTGCGCCCCGACCTGCCTTTTTTGCCCAGACGCCCGATCACCCGGTGGTCAATGTTTCGCGGGATGACGCGGTGGCGTTCTGTGATTGGTTGACCATTCGTGAACGCAAGGCCGAGCGGATTGCACAATCCCACGCTTACCGCCTGCCCACCGATCTGGAATGGAGTTTGATGGCGGGCTTGGAGGAAGAGGAGGGAATCAGCCCGGGATGGCGTGATGCCCATAAACAAAAGGTTTACCCATGGGGCACCGATTGGCCTGACGGCGAAAAAGTCGGCAATTTCGCCGACATGTCCGCCGACGGCATACCCGGAGTCCTGAGTGACCGGACGATTGCCGGTTACGACGATGGATTCCCCTACACCGCGCCCGTGGGTTCATTCCTGCCTAACAATCTCGGCCTTTTTGATCTGAGCGGCAATGTTCAGGAGTGGGTTGAGGACGAATACCTGAAGTTCGGCATCCATGCGCTCGGGGTGTTGCGCGGCGGCGGCTGGAATACCTATCAAACCGAAAACCTCTACACGGGTTCCCGAAACGCCGTTCCCCCCACCTATCAGGATTCCATCTATGGCTTCCGCGTCGTGCTGGCCAAAGTCCCGCCAAAATCGGAATAAGCCACCACCCGCCAACCCGCCCGATCCCGGGTTTGAATTCCAGATTTCAAAGGGGCGTCTTCAGTCCCACGGCCTTGGCGAGTTCCTGCTGGCGTGCCTGGATGGTCATGGCGAAAAATTTGTGCGCAAAATGCTTGCACACCCGCAATAAGGTGGCACATTTCCCCCGCAACATGATTAACAAAGGCGGAAAACTAATGTATTCGCTTCCCGAACACGCTCCATTCACCCGTGACCCGCGCCAGATGCGGGATTCACCCCGTTCCCGGCGCTTGGCTGGCAACCCGCAGACCCGGCTCAGCGCTTGAATCCTTCGCTCACAAATTACGAATCCCAGCCACCCTTATGTCAGAAGAAAAGCCCCTTGCCGCCAACGAATCCATCAAGACCCGCAGCAATTACCTCCGCGGCACCATCGCCGCAGGTCTCGCGGACACCTCCACAGGCGCGATCCCGGAGGATGACGGGCAATTGCTCAAGTTCCATGGCACCTATCAGCAGGATGACCGCGACCTGCGTGCCGAACGCCGCAAACAGAAGTTGGAGAAAGCCTACTCGTTCATGGTCCGCATCCGCGTGCCGGGGGGGGTGGTCACTCCCGCACAGTGGCTGGAAACCGACCGTCTGGCCACCCGCTTCGCCAACGGCACGATCAAGTTAACCACCCGCCAGGCGTTCCAGTTTCACGGCATCATCAAAAGCGATCTCAAGCGCACGATCCGGGAGATCAACCAAGCCGCCATGGATACCATCGCCGCCTGCGGCGACGTGAACCGCAACGTGATGTGCAACCCGAATCCATATCTATCCGCCGTGCATGGGGAAGTGCTCAAACTGGCCCGGGATATTTCCAGCCACCTCACCCCGCAAACCCGCGCCTATCATGAGATCTGGCTCGATGATGAGCAAATCGCCGGCGGCGAGGAGGATGTGGAACCAATCTATGGCAAGACCTATCTGCCGCGGAAGTTCAAGATCGCCATCGCCGTGCCTCCATCCAACGACGTCGATGTCTTCGCCAACTGCCTTGCTTTCATCGCCATCGTCGAGGACGGCAAACTTGTGGGATTCAATGTCGCCGTCGGCGGTGGCATGGGCTCATCCCACGGCAATCTGGCGACCTATCCGCGCCTTGCCGATGTCATCGGCTTCTGCACACCCGCGCAAGTCGTTGAGGTGGCGGAAAAAACCGTGCTGGTACAACGCGACTTCGGCGACCGCACGGAGCGCAAGCACGCACGCTTCAAATACACCGTGGACGATCACGGCGCGGCTTGGATCCTGGAGAAAATCAACGCTTATCTCGGCTACGCGCTGGAACCGGCCCGGCCGTTCGTGTTTGAGGACAACGGCGACCGGTTCGGTTGGGTGGATGACTCTAACGGAAACTCGCATCTCACAATCTGCGTGCAGGGCGGACGCGTGCTCGACACCCCGGCCTATCCGCTTCTCAGCGGCTTGCGTGAGATCGCCAAGGTGCATGATGGAGACATGCGCCTCACCGCCAACCAGAACCTCATCATCGCCAATGTCTCGCCGGCAAAACGACCGGCGATCAATTTATTGTTAGACAAATACGGCATCAGCGACAGCTACCGGCACAGCGCGCTGCGCCTGAACTCGCTGGCCTGTGTCGCGTTGCCGACCTGCGGACTCGCGCTGGCCGAAGCCGAACGCCACCTGCCCAACCTGCTCACCGAACTCGAGGAAATCATCGAACATCACGGCCTCCGTCATGACGCCATCACACTGCGCATGACCGGATGTCCTAACGGATGCGCCCGGCCGTTTATCGCGGAGATCGGCATTGTCGGCCGCGCACCCGGCCGTTACAACGTCTATCTCGGCGGCGGCTTTGCCGGCCAGCGACTGGCGAAACTCTATCGTGAGAGTGTGCCCGCCGACGCGATCAAGCCGCTGCTCGCGCCGATCATCGCCCGCTACGCGCATGAGCGCGACGACGGCGAGCGTTTCGGTGATTTTTGCATCCGCGCCGGTTATGTGGCGGCTACCGTACAGGGTGCGGATTTCCATCAGAATATCAACCCTGAAGCCTTCACCAAGGCTGGACCCAACCTTCAGGAAACACCGCTTTCATGACTCAGGTGATGACGCTCGACACCCTCTCCGACGAGCTTTCCGCCGCTCTCGCGCCGTTGCGTGCGGGCGAACGGATCCGCCTGCTCCACGAACGGTTAGGCACGCGGCTGGTGGCCACCACAAGTTTCGGCATCCAGGCTGCGATCATGCTTCACCTCATCCATGTGCACGCGCCGGAGATCCCGGTGGTGTTCATCGATACCGGGTTTTTGTTTCCCGAAACCTACCGTTATGCGGAAGACCTGATCACGCGCTTCAAGCTGGACCTCCGGATCTATCAACCCACGGTTTCCGCCGCCCGCATGCAAGCCCTCTGGGGCGAACTCTGGACACAGGGGAAAGCGGGCGCGGACCGATATGCCATGCTCAGCAAAATCGAACCTCTCAACCGCGCTCTCAACGAAACCGGGGCGGATGTCTGGCTCAGCGGCCTGCGCCGGTCGCAGTCCCACACCCGTGCCGATCGACCGTTGATCGAACGGCAAAAAAATACCCTCAAAGCCTATCCGATCCTTGATTGGGCGGACGCCCAGGTGGATCACTACTTCCATCAGCATGATCTGCCGCGCCATCCACTGGCCGCCATGGGCTACGTCACCATGGGCGACTGGCACAGCACCCGCCCCGCAGTGAATGAACCCGCTGCGGCGACGCGCTTCAACGGTGAAAAATATGAATGCGGTCTGCACCTTGCATCCGGGGTGGCGGATTTCCAAATATGACAGAAGATTCAAGACTTGAAGACACAAGACACAAGAGAAGAAATATCACCTCTTCTTCTCTTCATCATTCATTCTTCCTCTTTTCTTGAATCTTGCAGTCTTGTGTCTTGCGTCTTATTCCCTATAACTGATAATCGATAACCACCCCACCCATGAACATCGCCGCAAACATGGTTGCCACCGTCGGCAACACCCCGCTCATTCGTCTCAACCACGTCACCGCCGGTCTCGACGCCGAGATCTGCGTCAAGGCGGAATTCTTCAACCCGCTCTTCAGCGTCAAGGACCGCATCGGCAAATCCATGATCGAAGCCGCCGAACGCGACGGCTTGCTCAAACCCGGCGGCCTGATCATCGAGCCTACCTCCGGCAACACCGGCATCGCGCTCGCCTTCATCGCCCGCGCCAAGGGCTACCGCTGCATCCTCACCATGCCCGAAAGCATGTCGATCGAACGCCGCGTGCTGCTGCGCATGTTAGGTGCCGAGATCGTGCTCACCCCGCGCGCCCGCGGCATGAACGGCGCCATCGCCATGGCCCAACAATTGTTAGAAGAATCCCCCGACGCCTTCGGACCCGGTCAATTCGACAATCCGGCCAACCCCCAGGTCCACCGTGAAACCACCGCCGAGGAAATCTGGCGCGATACCGATGGGCAAATCGATGCGTTCGTCGCGGGGGTCGGCACCGGCGGCACCCTCACCGGCGTGTCCGAAGTCCTCAAATCCCGCCGTGATGTGAAATGCTTCGCGGTTGAACCCGCAGCCAGTCCGGTGATTTCCGGCGGCCAGCCAGGCCCCCACATGATTCAGGGCATCGGTGCCGGCTTCATCCCGAAAAACCTCAACGTCGGAATCGTGGACGAGGTTCTGTTAGTGACCAATGACGACGCCTTCGCCACCGCCCAGGCATTGGCCCAACAGGAAGGTCTGCCCGCCGGGATCTCGACGGGCGCCAATGTGTGGGCCGCCATGCAAGTAGCCAAACGTCCCGAGTTCAAAGGCAAACGCATCGTCACTATCGGCTGTTCCTCCACCGAACGCTACCTCTCGACCCCGCTCGCCGAAAAAGTCCGCGAGGAAGTCACCCGCCTGCCCGTGCGCGAGATCTAACAGGAACGCGGATCTCCAGACCCGCATGCGCATGAATCGCCCGATAACACGAGCGTGGACGCCTCGTCCACGTAATGCGTCAGGGAATGGGTTGCCTTAACCCTGCCCGCAGGGCGACGAGCACCAGGAGCAGGGCGATGCCATGGAGAATGGTGGCGCTCGTTTTGCCGGAACCGGCTAACAGGATGGCGTCGAGCGAGGTGAAGAGCGCGATGACTCCGGCGAAGTGCAGCGTTTCTGTTTTCAGGAGGGCTTCACAATTTCTGATAGTCCGTGAGGGTGGCGCGGATGTCGCCGATGAACACGGCGGCCCTGAATTCCACCGGGATGCGCTCGGCGTCGTCGCTGAGCCAGAGGGTGGCGTCGGATTTCATTTTTTTGTAGGGGAGTAATTCGAGGGTCTTGCGGTCGATTTTGCGCATGCCGACGCTGAGGCGGATGGTCTTGCGTTTGAGATGGACTTCGCGATCCCGCACATTGACGCGGAGCAGATAGGGGGTTCCGAAGGGGTGGACGACGAGCGAGATTTGATCGCCGATGGCGAGTTTCTGGCTGCGGACATGCAGCATGGCGGAGAAGATATCGAACACCGGGGTGAACTGGAAACTGCGTTTTTTTTCGCTCTTGGTTTGCTTGTCGAGGAGTTGGGTGGATTCCAGGAATTCGACGTGATCGGCGAAGAAGCGGGTGGTGGTGGTGGAGGATTCCTTTTCGTCGGTTTCCACGGCGTGGAAGAGGCGGGGGCGGAGGGAGGACGCATTGAGTTCTGACCAGGAAGTACTTTGATAGGGGAAAAGCAGGGCGGCGGGGCCGAGGCTGGTTGCGGAAGATCGCACGACAAACATATCCGGCTTATTGGGATTGGGCGGCGTGAACTCCAGCCGCAATTTGCCTGCGTTGACCAGGCCTTTCCAGCTGACCTGGAGGTTGAGCACGCTGGCCGGGACCGGCGGGTAGGATCCCGGTGCGGGGGAGGTGAGTTCTTTTTGCCAAGCCGGCTCTTCAGCCGCGAGAACGGCTGGGGCAAATGCAAGGAAAAGCAGGGAGCGCAATGCCATGAGAACGCGTGGGACGAAAGCCGCTTGGGGATTATTCATGGGTGAAGGCCGTTGGAAGACCAGTGCCGGACCGGAGGGCGCGGAAATGGGGTGGTTTCTGGAATACCCCGTTCATGTATTTGCTCTTAACCGCCACTGAAGGATCTGCCAAGGAAAAAGCTTGTCAAGCTTGACCTTGACCCTCGGTTTGTATCATGTTTTTTCACTAGTTAAACTCGAAAGCTCCTTCAAGGGTGATAGCCATGTCTATTTCTGATGAACTAACAGCATTTCCCAAACTGCGGCGTCGCGAAGTGTTGATGTCGATGCTGACGGCGCGGACAGCTTGGCGGATGAAGCCCCGACACATGAACCCATGCCCGCCGCTGCGGGTTGACAGATCCCGGCATTGAGCGATTCCACCCCACTATCCCCGCTGCAACTCACGCTGCTATTTGTCGCGGGGCTATGCGGTGGCTTCATCGATGCGATTGCGGGCGGCGGCGGACTGATCACACTGCCTGCCTTGTTAGCAGCGGGCTTGCCGCCGCAAGTGGCGCTGGGGACGAACAAGCTGCAGTCGGCCTGCGGGACGAGCATCGCGCTGTGGCGATATGCCAAAGCGGGATTCACCGGGACGCCGGGTTTGTGGTTGGCGGTGATGATGGCGAGCATCGCCAGCATGGGCGGGGCCTATGCGGTGAGCGTGCTGGACCAGGAGATGCTGCGGCAGGTGATCCCCTGGATGCTCGCCGCGGTAGCCATCTATACCGCTTGCAACCGGCGCTTCGGCATTCATCCCCACAAGCCGCGGGTGCCGCTCGCGGTGCTGGCGCTTGTGTTGGGGACCGCGCTCGGGTTTTACGACGGATTTTTCGGGCCGGGCACCGGATCGTTCTGGACGCTGGCCCTGGTAGTGTTGGCCGGTCTGGAACTGCGCCATGCCACCGGTTATACCAAGGCGGCCAATCTGGCGAGCAATCTGGGATCACTGGCGGTGTTTCTAACACTCGGCTCGGTGCACGCGCTGGCGGCCGGCGCGATGATAGGAGGGCAGATGCTGGGGGCCAGGCTGGGCGCTGGCCTGGCCATCCGCAAGGGCGCGCGCCTGATCCGCCCGGTGTTCCTCACGGTGGTGTTCGCCATGACCCTCAAGTTGCTGTGGGACACATGGTGCAGTTGAACGCGGACCATGGTCGCAAAATCATGGGACGGGGCAATGATCCGATAATGACTGCGTTCGCGCCAGTTTCTTGAGGCGTTTTGCCGAGATGAATTTCCTCGCTTGCAAACCATTCGCTGCTGAACCCGCCGATTTCCTGAAAAGCCCGGGTTTCACAGAACACAAAGCAACCGGCCACCCGCGAGGCGCGTGGAATCGTTCTTGGCGGGTCCACCGGAAATTGATTGCATCGTGCCGATGAAATCCATGACCCGCATCATTACGTTGATGGCGCTGCTCGGCACCCATGTCCTCACCGCCGATGTCCTGACTGTCCGGCCGCTTTTCAACGGCAGGGACCTCACCGGTTGGAAGGGCGATGGCTACGTGGTTGAGGACGGCAGCATCGTTTGCACACCCAAGGGCAAGGTGCTGATGACTGCGGAAACCTTCGCCAACTACGTGCTCGATTTCGATTTCCTGCTCGCGCCGGGTGCCAACAACGGCCTCGGCATCCACTATCCCGGCACCGGTGATGGAGCCTACGCCGGCATGGAGATCCAGATCCTCGAGGACTCGCATCCGAAATACAAGGACCTCAAGGACTATCAGTTTCATGGCTCGCTATACACGCTCGCGCCCGCCAAGCGCGGCGCGCTCAAGCCGCCCGGCGAGTGGAACCAGCAGCGCGTCACGGTGATGGGACCCGCTCTAAAGGTGGAACTCAACGGCCAAATCATTCTCCGAGCGAATCTCGACGATCTCGCCGCGCGCCACCCCGATCACATGGGGGTGAAACGCCGCGCCGGACACATCGCCTTCCTTGGTCATGGCGACCGCGTCTCGTTCCGCAAGATCCATATCGGCGAGCTGCCGCCCGTCGCCAACGAAGAGAGCGTCAAGGCCGCCGGTTTCACCCGGATCTTCGATGGCAAGTCGCTCGCTGGTTGGAAACACACGCCGGACACCATGAACTGGCACGCCATCCACGGCATCCTCAAACACGATGGCAAACCCGGAGTCATCAAGGACCTGTGGACCGAAAAATCCTACCGCAACATCATGCTCGTCTGCGATTGGCGATGGAGCGGCCGCGGCCCGCTCATGAAGCGCCCGCTCGTCCAACCCGATGGCTCGGAACAAGGCGAGTCCGAGGTTGAGGAATTCGACAGTGGCATCTATCTGCGCGGCAATACCAAAAGCCAGGTCAACCTATGGAACTGGCAGGTCGGCTCCGGCGAGGTTTACGGTTACCGCAAGGATGCAAAAATGCCCGCAGAGGTCCGCGCCGGGGTCACTCCGAAATCCCGCGCCGACCTCCCGCCCGGCGCATGGAACCGCATGATGATCACGCTCAAGGGCGATCGCCTCAGCGTCTCGCTCAACGGCCGCGTCGTCATCGACAACGCCGAACTTCCCGGCATCCCCGCCGATGGCCCCATCGGCCTGCAACACCACGGCAGCGCCATCGACTTCGCCAATCTCTGGATCAAGGAACTCGAGTGAGCGCGGGTGGAAGTGAAGCAATTCATTTCGGTTAGGGATGGCTGGGGGTTTTTGGCATTTTTGTCATAAGGGAACGTTTTCCAGCCAAAGCGGTGTGGCGGGCTTCGCCCTTCCCACCGCACTCCATACCTGCGCGGTCCGTGCGGAGGCAAATGCATGGAGTGCGGTGGCAGAGTGAGGCACGAACGGCGACACCGCTTTGGCTGGGTGAAGGCTACTCATGGCCCCTGCACTCACCACACGGTGGAGGACAGATGGCGCTGTTAGGGATGGCGCTGTTAGAAACGGCTGGGCATTTTTGGCACAAGGGCACGTTTTCCAGCCAAAGCGGTGTGGCGGGCTTCGCCCTTCCCACCGCACTCCATACCTGCGCGGTCCGTGCGGAGGCAAATGCATGGAGTGCGGTGGCAGAGTGAGGCACGAACGCCGACACCGCTTTGGCTGGGTGAAGGCTACTCATAGGCCCTGCACTCAACCCAACTGCGGAATCTTCCATCCCTCACGGTATTCCCTGCGCACAAAGCGGTTCGCTTCGGCGAGGTCGAACTTAAGCGCGGGGCTGTCCCACTTGAGTGTGGTGTTGGGGAAGCGTGAGGCGATCCCGCCTAGCAGAATAGCCTCGGTGAGCGGGCCGGCGTAGGCAAAGTCCGCCGAGGTTTTGCCATTGCCGCGGCAGGCCTCGATGAACTGCACCCAGTGGCATTCCCCCTCGACTCTGGGCAGTTTGTAGTCCTTGAATTTCTCCAAAGGGAACAATTGCAGGCGGCTGACGTGCGGCAGCACCATCACGCCCTCGGTGCCGATAAAGATCGTTCCCTGGTCGGGAAACTCCTTGCCCTCAAGCAATGCGATGACATCCGCCGGTGGCCTGGCCGCACCATCATACCAGATGACGTTGATGGTTTCGCCCACCGTCATGGGCGTGCGGTCGAAGGAATAGACGACCTTGCCGTCGATCGCCCAGTTCCATGCGTTCGGTGCCGGGCCTTCGGAGCGCACGGATACGGGCGCGTTGAGTTTGAGGCTTTCGAAAATCGGATCGAGAATATGACAGCCCATATCGCCGAGCGTGCCCGTGCCGAAGTCGAGGCGTTTGCGCCAGGTTCCCGGATGATAATAGCCGCCGCCGATGAACGGGCGCTCCGCGCACCCCCCGAGCCACTTGTCCCAATCGAAACCCTCCGGCACGGGATCTTCCTTCCCGGGCATGGGACCCATATCCCCCCAAGTCTTGGACGACCACGTATGGACGTCCTTGACCTTGCCGATCGCGCCGGCCTGGATGACCTGCGCGGCCATCCGGTAGTAGGCGGTGGAATGAATCTGGATGCCCATCTGCGTGACGACCTTCTTCTCCCTGGCCACTTCGGTCATGCGGCGGACCTCATGCAGGCTGTGGGCGAGCGGTTTCTGGCCGTAGATATGTTTGCCGAGCGCCATCGCACTGACGCCGATGGGAGCGTGCATGTGGTCGGGCGTGGAAATGTTCACGCTGTCGATCTTGTCCGCCTCCTTTACGAGCAGCTCGCGCCAGTCCTGATAGAAGCGCGCGTTGGGAAATTTTTTGCGCGCCTCCGCAGCCTGGGCGATGTCCACATCGCACAGCGCGGCGATCTCGACGTTCTTGCAGTTCGAGATGAGTGCGAGGTCCGAGCCGCCCATGCCGCCTGTGCCGAAACAGGCGTGGCGCAGCCGCCCGGACGGCGGATCGGCCATCAGGTTGCTGGTGACAAACGGCGCGCCTGCCGCGGTGGTTCCGAGCAGTCTGAGAACCGAACGGCGCGAGTGAATGGGATGATTGTTCATGATGTTTTTGTGGTAATGATTCTAGCCCTTGGCGCGTTTGGCGTTGTCACGGAACAACAGCAGGAAAGCAACGAGCACGACACCGGCAAAGGCAGCGGGTTTGCCCCAGAGCGGTTTCCACTCGATGGACTTGAGTTCGGACTTGCGCAGCTCTGCCTGCTCTCCGGTGAGCTTGGCGAGCGATGTTTCCAAAGCTGGTTTCGCCGCCGCGTCGGCCGATGCGATTTGTCTCTGGACGGCGGTGATTTCCGCTCCCTTGGCGACCACCTGTTGCGCGAATTCCTTCGAGGCGGCGGTGGTGTGGCAGGTCTCGATGCGACCCGCCACCTGCGCGCCAATGGTCATGCCGAGCCCGAGCGTGAACAGGACGAGCATGCCCTGTGCCTGCGCGCGGATCTGTTTCGGTGCGATCTGGTCGGTGTGGATCTGGCCCGTCACGAAAAAGAAGTCATAACAAATCCCGTGCAGCAGGATTCCTGAAAGAATCATCCATGTGACCTGGTCCGTGGCTCCCACCGCGAACAAGGCATAGCGCGCCACCCAGGCCAGCATGCCGATGGCCAGCATCCATTTCACGCCCAAACGGCGGAAGAAGAAGGGCATGACCAGCATGAAGAAAATCTCCGACATTTGTCCGAACGACATCGTCCGCCCGATGGGCATGCCGGACATCTCCACCACCCGGCTGGCGATCTGAAAGTAGAACGCGAGCGGGATGCAGATCAGCATCGAGGCGATCATGAAGGTGAGATAGGAACGGTCCTTGAGCAGCACCCATGCGTCGAGACCCAGGATCTGGCGTGCGGAGACCGGCCCGGTTTCAAGCGGCGGGGTGTGCGGCAGCATGAAGCTGAACAAACCCAGCACCAGCGAGGCACCGGCGGTCAGGTGGAACATGTTTACGTTCTTGTCCCAACCGATCTGCGTGAGGGTCAGGCCGGCCACGATCCAGGCGATGGTGCCGAGCACGCGGATGCCGGGGAATTCCTTTTGTGCGTCGGTCATGTTGCGCAGCGCCAGTGTGTTGGTGAGGGCCAGCGTGGGATAGTAAGTCAGCATGTAGCCGAAAAACACCACGTTGATCATGTCGGGTGACGGTTTTTCCACCTGCATCATCCGGGCTGCCAGCACCATCAGCACCGCCCCGAGGATGTGCATGGCGGCGAGCACCCGCTGTGCGGCGAAAAAGCGGTCCGCGATCATGCCCACGATGAAGGGCGAGATCATGCCGGCGATGGGCCCTACCGAATACGTCCAGCCGAAGTCGCGGGCGGTGAATCCGATGGTGGAGAGATAGTTGGGCGCGGTGACATACCATGCCCCCCAAATGAAGAACTGGAGGAACATCATCAGCGAGAGTTGAACTCGGAGCCGGAGGTTCATAATGGTGGCTTGCAGAGATTCACATGTTGGCCGGAGCGGACCGATTGCTCCTCGGCCTCGCAGATTTCAAGCGCTGTCATGCCGTCGAGCGCGGTCACGACTTGCGGCGCGCGCCGCTGCGACACGCATTCGAGGATGTATTGGAGTTCCCTGGTGTAGCCGTCGCCTGCCTCGAGCGGCTTTACTTCGGGCGTGCCGCCGTTTTCGGTGACTTTCAGCGCATCCGCGCCGCGCTCCAGATCGAAGTCGATGGTGGCGCGCTCGCAGAGCAGCGTATAGGCCATGTTGAATCCCTTCGCCCGCAGCCAGCCGCCCTCGGCATGCACCACCGGACCATCAGGATAGACATATTGTGTCATCACATGATTGATGGAACCGTCGGCGCCGGGCACACCGGTGGAGAAAACACCCGCCGGCCGGCCGAAGAGATGATTGATGAAATCGGCATCGTGGATGTGCATGTCGAACAAGGCTCCGCCGGTGTCCGCCCCGCTGGCATAAGTGCCCTGGCTGCTCCATGAGGGCATTGCGGAAACCCGGGTGAATCCCGCCGCAAGAACCTTGCCATGGGTTTGCTCCGCCACCACCTGCTTGAGCCAGTTCCAGCCGGGCCAGAAGCGCATGCACATCGCGGGCATCAGGAATCCCGGAGAGTCCCCGGCCACCGCGAGGATTTCACGCGCCGCGGCGGAGCTGCGCGCGAGGGGTTTCTCGCAAATCACATCCTTGCCGGCTTTGAGTGCGGCGATGACCTGCTCCGCGTGCAGCGGTGTGGGCGTGCAGATATCCACCAGCCGTACCTCCGGATCGGCGAGCAGATCCTCCGGTCGCTGGAAAACCTTCACGTCCGGCCCGAGATCAATATCGCCTGAATCTTGCACGTTGCCGGCCATTCCCTTGAGGATGCCGTTTTCCGGAACGCGGAAGGTGTCACATACGGCGACGACACGGGCCAGCGGGTTGGCGAGATAGGCGCGCAGGTGGGTCACTCCCATGAGGCCGAGACCGATCACGGCGACGTTCACGGGTTTTCCGGCGGCGGGTGTTGATGGATCGGACATGAGTCTAACGAATGGATGATAGGACAACTTCGCGCGCCTGGCGAATGTCGGCGACGCGTTGGTCACCGGCCTCGCGTTCGATGACAATGTCGCCGGTGAAGCCGGCTGCGGCGAGTGTGGAGAAAAAGGCGGGCCAGTCAACCTGTCCGGCGCCGACAGCGACTTCCTCTCCCCAAGTGCCGGGGACGGACGTCTGGTTCGCGTCTTTGACATGCACCTGGCGGATCCACGGAGCCAGCACGCGCACAGCCTCGATCGGATCGCCTTTGCCGTAAAGCAGCATGTTGGCGGGGTCGAAATTGACGACCACGTCCGGATGCCGGAGTTCTTCTAACAAATACGCCAGCCCGTCCGCGGTTTCCTGGCCGGTTTCGAGGCCGGGCAGGATCCCGGCTGCGGAGAAGATTTCCGCCACGGTCCTGAGGCGGGCGACCATTTTGACAAACCCCGGACTCGCCGGGTCATGTGGCACGAATCCGGCGTGGAAAGTCACGAGTTTCAAGCCGAGTTTTCCCGCGATTTCCACGGTGGCGCGGATGTTCTCCAAATTCCGTTCCCATGTTTCATCGGGCGCGATGCCGCCGGTCTGGCGAATCGTTTCCAGCGTCGAGTAATCCTCGCCGACGCAGCCGAACATGCCCGAAACAATCGCGATGCCGGCTTGTTTCAGCACGGCTTCCGTCCCCCCCCAAACGGCGGGATTTTCGCGCAGCGGGTCGAGTGCGAGTTGGACGCGGGAAATGCCTGTCGCATGCAGTCGCTCCGCAAGTTCATGCGGCGTGGCCGCTTGCAGCGACCATGAGCAAACGGCGAGTCGGTTTCCGATGGGTGTGTCGGTCATGGCAGACTGACGCTGAGGCGATAGAACCGTTGTGTGTCGGTGGGCGAAGGATCAGTGAGCGTGTCCACGCCGCCGCTGCCGGGAATGTCAGTTTGCGTCGGAATGTTCATCCAACTTCCGGAAGTCAGGTTGGTGCTGTAATAGAGGGTGTATCTCCGGCTCGCCGAGGAGTTGAAAGAGATGGTAAAGCCCGTCGTCGTATTCTTCGAGATGCTCTTGATGTGAAAGCGCGACAGTGCGTTGGTCGGATCCGTGTCGGCAAGATACTCGGCGTAGTTGCTTGCTCCATCGCCGTCGTTGTCAGCAGCAGCGTCGTTCGAACTGATATTCAAACCGTGGTCGAATTCCCATCCGTCGGCCATGCCGTCATTGTCGTAGTCTGCAGTGGGGAGAAACTGGATGGCTCCAATATCCCAGCTCCCGCTTGCCGGAAGTGCTTGACCGTTGAAATCCACAGCATCTGGATATGTCGCATTGAGGTTCATGCCTGCCCCTCGAAGTGAGCTGCCAGCGGTAAGGTTGTAGTTGCCGTTGCCCAGATTAACGATCTTCGGATCACCGTTGCCAGCCGGATTTCCGTCACCCCCATAAACCGTGCCAGGCTGGTCCTTTCTATAGTACCAGTTCTTTGTCTTCAGGGCGCCAGCAGCTCTATTGCCCTCGTAAGGTGAGGACGTATAGACAAACAGATTGTTCCTGAAATGGGCTCCTGAAGCCACGCCAACAGGAGTGCCCCCCTGAACATCCATGCGGGCTCCCCAATCCTGAGATCTTCCGAAGCTATTGTAGCGGGCGATCGTATTGTTGTCAAAATAGACACCGGTGCATGGTGCCAGCATGAAGAGCCATGACTGTCCGTCGTAGCAAACATTGAAGGAGACTCTCCAGTTATGCACTTCCTGCGCGTACCGCGGCCAGTCGTAGTCCCAGCTGGATTCGATGAAGCCCGCGTTGCCTTCCGAATAGTTGTGGTGAATGTAGATATTCTGCTTATGATAGTTGCCGTTATCTATTTCAATGGCGCCGCCGTCCGAGCCCCACGGGCTGTCTGTGGTCCCGTAGTTCTTAATCGTGTTGTATGACACTTCATGGTTTCCGATGTTGATGTGTATGCCCATCGGACCCCAGCTACTTGTGTCTGATCTCCACAGTGAAGGCGCGTTGAGTCCGCAATCCATATAATTGCCCGTGATCAGGGTATGTTCACCGGCGCTCATGATGCCCTGCAGGCACCTCATGAATGTATTGTTTCTGATAATGCAATGGTCCGCGCCCCGCCTGATACGAAGCGCACCAATGGTTGTCATTACGTACGTAGCATTGGAAGTGGGGTCCCCCGGAGTATCGTGAAAGTGAAGGTTCTCCACAATGATATGGTCTCCACCGCCTCCAGTCGAGCCGAGACGAATGCAGTTGCCATGCATCTGAGTTGTGCTGTTACTCGGGTTGGTGAACTTAGGCGCTTCACCCGTGCCGTAGGCCGTCAGCGTTATCGGGTTGGCCGCGGTGCCGGATTCGGTTATCTCAATCGGGCCGGAGAACGCCGAGCCGCGCTTGAAGTGAACAGTATCTCCAGCTGCCAGGGAGGTTGTCTGCGCCTTTACGTGTGATTTCCACGGGGTGTTTGTAGAGGTCCCGTTATTACTGTCGTTTCCGCCTGTTGAGTCTATGTAGTAATTCGTAGCGCTGGAATGTGATACTGAAAGGATGCTGGCGACAACAAACACAACAACTGACAGAACTTGGCTTTTTCGGTGATCAGTCATAATCTCAAGCGTGGTGAGTTCTACGGCTCGGGATTGGTCGGAGTGATGGCCGGGACGGATATTGAACCGGGAATGTTTTAGCGCCACGTCGGACCACTGGTCAACCAATTTGCGTGCGCCCGTTGATTCAATACCAGCCGTTCATCCCGCCAGCAAGTTCACATTGTGGGCGGAGTGCAAGGTGCGCGGCAGGGGGGGCTTGAAGGAGATCGGGGTTAGGGCAAGTCATTTCAAGCGCGCGCCGGCGACATTGAGCCGCACGCGGTAGAGTCCGGTGCGGGCGGTGATGAAAAGCGTCTTGAAATCCTCTCCGCCAAACGCGCAGTTGGCGGGCTGTTCCGGAATGGCGATGGTGGCCAGACGCTTGCCGTCCGGGTTGTAGATGCGCACGCCATCGGCGGCGGTGGTGTAGAGGTTGCCCTTCCCATCCACGCGCATTCCGTCGCTGCCGCCTTCCGCCCACCAAAGCGCGGTGCCAAGCGTGCCGTCGGGTTTCACCTCAAACGCGCCAACCCGCTGGCCCTTGCCGCTGTCCGCGATATACAAGCGCGCTTCGTCGGGTGAAAAGGCGATGCCGTTGGGCATGTCGAAATCCTTGCAGACGACCGTGGTGCGCTTGGTGGCCGGATCAAAACGATAGACCCAGTTGCCTTCCAGTTCCTTGGCCTGGCCCTTGGGCAAGCCGTAGGGGGGATCGGTGAACCACAGCGTGCCATCGCTTTTGACGGCCACATCGTTGGGCGAGTTGAAGCGCTTGCCCTCGTGACGGTCCACCAGCACGGTGAGCGTGCCGTCCTTTTCGGTGCGCACGATGTTGCGCGCGCTGTGTTGGCAGGTGATCAGGCGGCCGGCCGCATCGAGCGTGTTGCCATTGGCATTCTCACTGGGGCGGAATTTAGCGACCCCGCCCGCTTCACTCCACTGCATGAGCGCGGCGGCCGGGATATCGGAAAAGACGAGGATTTTGCGATCCGGCAGCCACACCGGGCCTTCGGTGAACTTCAGCCCGCCAGCCAACTTCTCGACCTTGGCGTCTGCCGCGACCAGCGAGAGAGCGGCGGGGTCCGTGATGGTGACTTGAGCATGGAGCGGAAAAACAGCGCAACACAGGCAAGCAAGAGCAAGGGTCTTCATGTCCGGCGAATGATACCACGGCAGGCGCCTATGGCAACACCCTGGAAGCATTTCCATCGTTCCTGAAAACCAGGAACCCGGTGGCTCACTTAGAAACCCGGTAACTCACTGCTGTATTGCATTGTGGCTTGCATTTGTGCGGATAGGCCTTATTTTCCAATGAAAGAAAGGAGAAAGACCATGAAACCGCTCGATCTCACTCAACAAGAGCAGGACATACTGCTGCAGGTCCTCAAACGATGCTTGGCAGACTTGGACCATGAAATCTGCCATACCCACTATGCCCAGTTCAAGCAAATGCTCCGTGAACGACACAATGTCGTCGAGGGCATCGTCCTCAAGTTGTCGGCCTGCGCCGGACAACCCGCTTGACGGCATGCCGCATGCATACCATCCATGGAAAGTAGCTCATGTCGCCTCCACTGGACATTCCCGTGGCGAAGGCATTTCGCGAGTCATTTTTCAAGTCCGCGACGAGACTTTGTCACGGGTCACGAGTTGATGGGTCATGGGTGAAGAGGATAGTGGATAGTGGATAGTGGATAGAGGATAGAGGATAGAGGATAGAGGATAGAGGATAGAGGATAGTGGATTGAGGATAGAGGATTGAGGATTGAGGATAGTGGATGATCTTCGATCCACGATCCGCGATCTCCTCATGAGTTGATGGGTGAGGAAAAGAGCGCGCGAGTAAGCGAGGGGAGGATAGCCGTCCCGGCTGTCAGGGCCAACGGGCGTCCTCGCCTGTTGTGTGCCGCCACCGAAACGGCTTCATGATTTCTGGCGCAGAACGTCTAGCTGTGGCACCGGCGAAATGGAAGCTCGAATTCAAGAAGAGACGTTATCGCCGGTTGCCACGCACGGCTTGTTGAACTAAGCCGCTGCGCGGCAGGCTCTGATAGATGGATTGGTGGTGTGTCGGAGTGAGACTGAAAGTTGGTTGGTTGCGGGGTATGGCGTCATGGTCGCGGTGCTATGAAAAGCAAACACAACACCAACCCCGACAACCAACCGAATCAAATCCCAAACCGCCGCGCGCGCCAAGCAAAAAAGCAGGACGATAGAACCGACGAGGCGGGTTACCAGAAGCTCCCGCCTGGATTGCGCCCCTTCGCGGGGTTCGCCCAGCGCGACCCGCTGGATTATGACTCGCATCCTTATCCATCGATGCGGCGTTTCGCCGAGTTCCTTGCCCTGCGCTTCGATGCCCCGCGCACCCGGCACTCCTACTACCGCCATATGCGTCTCGTCCACGAGTTCTGCCAGGCCGATCCGGACACGATCACCGAGTCGCAATTGCGCGATTACATCCTGCACGTCAAAACCGTCAAACACTGGAAGTCCAAGACCATCCACCAGGCGGCTGCCGCCTCGAAGCTCTTTTTCATCGAACTCATGGAGCACGAGGAATAGAAGATCTTTTCTCAAATCCGTACCAAAGACGAGGATGGCTTGCCCGCCGTCCTGACCCGCGAGGAAGTCATCCGCCTGCTCCGCCACATCCGCCTGCGTCGCTACCGCATTCCCGTGAAACTCATGAACGCTGCTAGATGCACCGCCTGGATGATGACCGGCTTTTTCCGATTCAACGGACAAGGTGATGGCGGACTACGCTCAACACATGAGAATTCAAGGAATATCCTGATGTTTCGCAGAGCACGAACCGTCACGGCACCCGGAGATCGAGCCAAATCGATGCCTGCCGGAGCACATCGCCCTCACTCAATGGGCTTTCATCCCGCGCAGCCGCTACTTCCGCTAGACCGGTTGCAAACACAAAACGCATAAGAGCGCGTCACACGTCGCTCCGGGCTTGTTCAACCAAGGGCGCAGCCGAATGGTCCGCTATCGCGGCCCATTCGCAGCACCCTTTATTGTTCTGTCTCTTTTTTAGTCGGGATAGTAGCCGAACCCAGACTCCGAGGCATACCAGTAGCTTGTCCCAGGGTTGTCCATGAAGTATGAGAACCGATATGATCCATCTGAAGTTCCGTATGAAACATGTCCTTCGATCCACGGCTTCTCAAATTCGTATCCTTCAAGGGTTCGCGGATATTCACCTGACGTCTTCTTCTGTTCGTCAACGTATCGAATCATCGAAATGACCTCCTCGTGAATCTGTGCCCACTTCCTGTTCTCGGATGCCTGCCACGGGAGTAATAAGACCCCGAGACAAAATGCTGTCCAAACTCCGATTCTTGGCTTCCATAGAGCAAGAATTAGTATTGGGAGGTTCGCCCATACCAGTATCCAGTAGAGTCCCTGCATCACTTCGCCTTCGGTGTATAGCGTGTTGTAGGCAAGCAACGCTTCCGTGCCTGCGAGTAACGCAATCAATAAGACGGCGAATACGCGAAACTCTCGATTTTGCATGGGGCAGATTTTTGACAGAACGTCTACGCGCTGGCAACCCCACCGGGGGCCAACATTGGGACGGGTTTAGGGTTGTAACCACGGGAGATCATTTCTGAGTGGGGGCTGGTGGGGGTTGCTCAGCCGCGTCTTGTTCTGCCTGGATCATCTTCATGTACCAAGACAACTTGGATTCGCCGATTGACTCACAATAGCCATCAGGCTTTCCGATTATATATACCCCAGAGGATCCTTTCCACGGGTAGATCGGTTGCTTAGACAAAAGGGCAAATTTGGTAAGCGACGAAGGTTGAAAGTATCGCCATTCAATTGCCTTAGCTCGCGGACTGTCCTGAAACATCAGTTTTTGATATTCCGTTGATGAGATTAGACCTTTATCCACGAGATCACGAAGCGATTCAGGATAAGATCCGTTCTTCTGTTCATATTTGTATAGTAGGTTCGCGAGTGCCACGCAGCGGACACTTTGAGTTCGCGGCCAATTCTTTTGGCGCTCTCGGTTCGTAACGTACCATGACAAGATACCAGCGACAATGGCAACGAGTCCCGCAATAATGATGAGGCGTTGGATGGGCTTCTTCATGTATTTGCAGAACAGTGTTTATTCGTAGTCCCTCCGTAAGTGATATCCGGGAGGGTTGACGACGGAAAGATGTGCGTAAGGCGTTGATTTGACAAGGATTTCTTTTCGTCGGGTGCGTATATCCGGCTGGGATGGACCCGGGTTTTCCGGGAACCTGGTCTAGCGGATATCACGGTCAGGGGTCAGGGGTCTGAAGTCAGTTCAGGGGGCGCATGGGCGGTAAAAAATCCATGAAGAAAGACACGGGCAGGAATGCCCGTGCTCCCAGGAATGCCTGAGCTCCGTTGTAAGAGAAGACACGGGCAGGAATGCCCGTGCTCCTTTTTTCTTCCCTTCGCGCACTTCTCTGTTAGAAAATCTCTTCAAATCATCAATCATCAATCCACAATCCTCAATCTCTTCCTCTTCACCCATGACACCGATTGGCAATCCATCCCGGCTGTTATGTCTTGCGTAGTTCCAGCTTGTGTCTCTAGCGGAGACCGTCAAGCACGTCATGCCGAGAAAATCGACCCCAAGTTTCTTTCCGGAGATCGAGTCGTAGCGTTCGCTGATGCCGTTCACGATCGCGTTGGCCACGGTTTTGTCCGCGATCTCCGCGGCGAGTTGGATCCTCGATTCAGAGGTTGCGCGAGGTGATCTGGCGGTCAAAAAGTTGCGGGTGTTTGCGGATGGCGGGTTGGTAGCCACATGCGCCGTTTATGCTGAAGACGCCGGCGGGCGAGCGTTGGTCACCTTCCTGCTCTTGGAAGTGGCCCCGGCAGGAACGGGGTGGATGCCTGTACTTCTGCGAAGCGGACAGCATGGGGTATTCCGGTCGGAGTGGCGATTCCGGCTTTGCAGGCGTGGGGGATCCGTTATCATGTCGCGCATGGCCGACACGGAAACCCTGAAGCTGCCCGCCCATTTCGACCTCGAACCCGAGTTGCGCGAACAACTGAGCAACCGCCCCGGGCACCAGCGGTGTGTCGAAGGGGCGGGGGAGTTGTTACTCGTTGTCCACGAGGTGCCCTGCCCGGGAGTCCCGGAACGGGAGGCCTTGTTTTTTTGGAAACGCCACGATGGCAGTTGGATGCAGCGCAGCGGGGCCGGACTCAGCGGACTGGGAGAGCTGCTGGACCGCTTTGCCAAGGCGATCGACAGCCATGAGGAGGTGATCGACGAGGTGGACACGGCGGCGGAGATATTCGGGATTCTGCGCCATGCGGGACCCCTAGCCCGGACCAGTCGCAATTTGATGCAGGCGCTCGAGCAGGTGCTGGCAGTGGATGCGGACGACCATGAAATACGCAGTTACCGCGACCGGGCGCGGGAAATTGATCGGGCTGCTGAATTGCTCTATAACGATGGCCGGATCACCCTGGAGTTTTGGCGTGCCGAACGGGCGGAAGAACACGCCCGCTCGGCGGCCCGCCTGAACCGCATCGCCTTCCGGTTGAACTTGCTCGCCGGGTTTTTCCTGCCGTTGGTGGCATTCGGCGGCTTGTTCGGGATGAACGTGGATCTGCCGGAATTCGTGAAACCCATGTTCTGGGTGATCTTGTTAGGCGGCATCTCGATCGGCATCCTGCTGCTCTGGATCGTCGGCCACCAAACCGGAAAATCCTCGGATATCGACGCCGGGCCGAAGGATGGGGAGGATGACTCCTCAGGCAAGTGACGGCACGGAGGTGGCGGGATCGGTCTCCGCGTCCGTAATCCATGCCTTCAGGGAGTGATCATCATGCGTCTCGCCGGTAGTTTGCAGTTTACGGAAAGCAAGGGATTGGGCATTAAGCGGGCGGCCAGGATGCCGTTTTCCCATGCACTTGCATGATTCCAATCACAACCTCCAGCGGAGCCCGGTTTCTTGTGGCGAACAGCGGGCCAAGCTGGTTTCAGGCGGGGTTTACAGAACCGATAGGGTCGTGGCGTTGGGCATGGTGCTGTGCGCTGGGACCTTCCTCGCATTTTTTATCTATCAATACGGGCTCTGCGCCGCATGGTTGCCCGAGTGCTTGTTTCATCGCTGGACCGGCCTTGCCTGCCCGGGTTGTGGCATGACCCGTGCGACCCATGCGGCGCTTCACGGGCGCTTGGGTGACGCGTTCCGTTTCAATCCGCTCGGCATGATCGTGGTGCCGGCATGTGTCGTTTTCGTGGGGATGCGAATTCCGGCGTGGCTCCGGAACGATCCGCAGCCGTTGCGTTGCAGGATCGGAGCATGCGGCGTTGGTTGGATCCTGGTCTTGGTACTTGGCTACTGGATTTTGCGCAATTTTCCGGTCTGGCCGTTCACGCTGCTGACACCTCTATGATAATCCGGCAGCCCCGGAATCCTGCAAAGTGATCATGATCGGATAGACAGCGGCGGCAACGGTCAGCGGAGGCAACTTCATCAGGGGCGCTTGGCGCACTTTTCTGCCAGCGGTTTGGAGCGTGGGGAACTTCATTTCAAGGATTGCATCAGGCTCCGGATGCCTTACGCTCTCTCTGATGGGCATGACGAAAACGTTGCAGGCGGCAAGCGGATGGATCGAACTCGGAATTGCCGACGAAGCATTGAACGAACTGAAAAAGCTGCCGATGGACGTGCAGATGCAGCGCGAGGTTCTCGAGCTGAAACTCGCGGCCCAAATGGTCAACCAAGCGTGGAACTCCGCGGCGGACACCGCCCACCTACTATGTTTGAAGGCATCCGACGAGCCGGTGTTTTTTCTGCGGGCGGCCTTTTGCCTGCATGAAACGGGCGATACGCTCGCGGCCTGCAATTGGCTCCTGCGCGGCCCGAAGACGCTCTTTGACATGGCCATTTTCCACTACAACCTCGCCTGTTACCTGTGGACCCTGGGGGAGGCCAAACGGGCACGCAGCCATCTGCAACAAGCAATCACGATGGATGAGTCGTTTCTCGAAGCGGCGCGCGACGACCGCGATCTCGCAGGCATCGGCCCGCTCGCGTGAATGGTCATGTTTATCGGCTGGCATGTTTATCGGCTGGCATGCAACCGGATATGGGGCGATGGTTTGCGGCGTCCAGCGTGTCCGATCTTTTCACCAACCCTGCGGCATTGTCGCACAAACCGCATCTGTCCGAGCCCTTGGCGGCGCGGATGCGGCCGCGCACACTCAACGAGGTGGCCGGCCAGCAACACATCCTCGCACCGGGGAAATTGTTGCGTCGCGCGATCGAGTCGGACTGCTTCACCTCGTTGATTTTCTACGGCCCGCCCGGCACCGGCAAGACCACCTTGGCCAGCGTGATTGCACGCACCACCGGCTCGCGCTTCGAATCGCTCAGCGGGGTGGAGTCGAATGTGGCGGAGACCCGCGCGAAGATCGACCAGGCGCGCACCTGGCGTGAACTGCGCGGGGAAACGACCATCCTTTTCATCGACGAAATCCATCGTTTCAACAAGGCGCAGCAGGATGTGCTGCTGCCGCACATCGAACGCGGGGTGGTTAGATTCATCGGTGCCACGACCCACAATCCGTATTTCCACGTGACCTCGCCGCTGGTCTCGCGCTCGCAGATTTTCCAGTTGGAGCCGGTGCCGGTGGACGACGTGATTTGTGTGATGGAGCGGGCGCTGGCGGACACCGTGAATGGCTTGGGGGCGAGCAGGATCGACGCCGAGGCCGCGGCGCTGCGCCATCTCGCGGAAAAATCCGACGGCGACGTGCGCAAGGCTCTAACAGCCCTGGAGCTTGCCGCCCTGACGACACCGGCGGATACGGATGGCGTGGTGCGTTTGACTCTTGCGGTGGCGGAGGAATCCATCCAGCGCAAGGCGGTGGTATATGACGCCGATGGCGACGCGCATTACGACACGGCATCGGCCTTCATCAAATCGATCCGCGGGTCCGATCCGGATGCCGCATTGTATTGGTTGGCGAAAATGCTGCATGCCGGCGAGGATCCGCGTTTCATCTCGCGCCGCCTGGTGATAGCAGCTTCGGAAGACATCGGGCTGGCGGACCCCGGTGCGTTGCGGGTGGCCATGGATGCCCATCATGCGTTGGAGTTTGTCGGCATGCCGGAGGGCCGGATTCCGTTGGCCCACGCCACGGTCTATCTGGCGACCGCACCCAAATCCAACACCGCCTATGCCGCGCTCGGGCGGGCGATGGAGGATGTGGCACACGGGCGGACGCTGGCCGTGCCGCCGCACCTGCGCACCACCACGCGCAAGAAACTCGCCGCGGCTTCCGGCGAATCCGGGGAGGCGATGCGCTATCTGTATGCACACGACTTCGAGGGCGCCTACGTGCCGCAGGCGTATCTGCCGGAAGGGCGGGTTTACTATCAGCCGGGTGAGCAGGGTCTCGAAAAGCGCATCAAGGAGCGGCTGGATTTTTGGCGCAGCCAAATGGGTGTGCAGGGGAAAGCCGCCCTCACTGGTATTGATGAAAAATGACTGATTTCAGTTGCGTACTGGGGAGGCGGGTGATGGGATATGGCTTGTGAAGCCGCCACACCATTGGATGCCACTCATCACCTACCCATTCTTATGAATTCACGCCTCTTCCTATGGTCCGTCGTCTCCGCGCTGGCGGGATTTCTTTTTGGTTTTGACACGGTCGTGATCTCCGGTGCGGAGAAAACGATCCAAGCCCTCTGGGGCTTGAGCCCGGTGATGCACGGGCTGGCGATGGGCGCGGCGTTGTGGGGCACGGTGTTGGGCTCGCTCGTCGGGAGTTGGCCCACCGACAGGTTCGGCCGCAAGAAGACGCTGCTCTACATTGGATCACTGTTTCTCATCGGGTCGTTGTGGTCCGCGTTTGCCAATGAGGTCTATTCGTTCATGGCGGCGCGTTTCATCGGCGGCATCGCCATCGGTGTGGCCACCGTGGCCGCCCCGCTCTATATCTCGGAAATCTCACCCCCGGAATGCCGCGGACGCCTCGCCGGCATGTTCCAATTCAACATCGTCTTCGGCATCCTAGTGGCTTTTCTATCAAACTACCTGCTCGCGCGCATCGGCGATGACGCATGGCGCTGGATGCTCGGTGTCATGGCGGTGCCTTCGGTGATCTACACGCTCGCCTGCCTCATCATTCCCGAAAGCCCCCGCTGGCTGATCGGTTATAAGGAGGATCGCGCGGCGGGCACCCGCGTCATCCGCCTGATCTATCCGCTCGCCACCGACGCCGAAATCAAATCCAAGGTGGACGACATCGCGGCGGTTTCCCACGCCGCAACCAGCACCGGCCGGTTCTGGAGCGCGCAATTGAAAACACCGATCCTGCTGGCATTTCTCATCGCCTTCTTCAATCAACTCTCCGGCATCAATGCGATCCTCTATTTCGCACCGCGTATCTTCGAACTCACCGGACTGGGAGCCAAGGCGGCGCTGCTGCAATCCGTCGGCATCGGCGTCACCAATCTGATATTCACCTTCGTCGGTCTCTGGTTGATCGACCGGCTCGGCCGCCGGACGCTGCTGTACATCGGCTCGTTCGGATATATCGCATCGCTCGGCCTTTGCGCGTGGGCGTTTTTCACCAAGACCTACGCGATTGTTCCGGTGTGCATCTTCTCCTTCATCGCGGCGCACGCCATCGGCCAGGGCGCGGTCATCTGGGTCTTCATCTCGGAGATTTTCCCTAACCGGCACCGGGCGCAAGGCCAGTCGCTGGGCAGCTTCACCCATTGGATCTTCGCGGCGCTTCTAACGACGTGCTTCCCCGCCATGGTGACCGCTTTTGCTCCCGGTTACGTCTTTCTCTTCTTCTGTTTCATGATGGTTCTCCAACTCATTTGGGTGAAAACCATGGTCCCCGAAACCAAAGGCCGGACGCTCGAGGACATCGAGCGCCGCCTCGAAGCCTAACATTAATCATACCAACTCCCATGATCACGAAATCCACACGACGAGACTTTTTGAAAACCACGGCACTGGCCTTGGGAATGCCGACAATTATTCCAGCGTCCGCCCTGGGGAAAGACGGCGCGGTGGCCCCCAGCAACCGCATCGTGGTCGGCGGCATCGGCATCGGTCCGCGCGGACGCGAGGATCTCAACGCGTTTCTCAAGCAACCCGACGTGCAATTCGTGGCGATTGCCGACGTGCAGGCGGATCGGCGCGAGACGGTACGCCGGATGGCTAACAAGCAATACGGCAACGAAGACTGTACCAAAACCCGGGACATGTACGAAGTCCTCGGCCGCGCCGATATCGACGCGGTTCTCATCGCCACCGGCGATCACTGGCACGCGCTGGGCATCATCCTCGCGGCCAAGGCGGGCAAGGATATCTATTGCGAGAAACCCTGTAGCATGACGGTCCGCGAGAGCCAGGAACTGGCCGATGCCGTAAATCGCTACGGCAGGGTTTTCCAGGCCGGCACCCAGCGCCGCAACGTCGATAATTTCCGCTTCGCGGCGGAACTGGCACGCAGTGGACGCCTGGGCAAAATCCACACCGTCCATGCCTCGATCCTGCGCCTTGAAGAAAGCCATGCGTGGCTGCCCGCCGAACCCGAACCCGATATCGATGTGGTCGATTGGGACCGCTGGCTGGGCCCGGCCCCGTGGCGGCCCTATAACAAGCGCTACGTGCAGGGGCGCTGGCGCGGCTACTATGATTTTCATGGCGGAGCGGCCTTGCCCGAATGGGGAGCACACACCGTCGATATCTGCCAGTGGGCGGCCAGCGCGGACGACACCACGCCGGTCGAATACGAAGCCGATGGGGAAACCATCCACGCCCGTTACGCCAGTGGCGTGAAACTCGTCATGCGCCTCGCAGGATTCAGGGGTGAGGGCAATTGGGTCGTCCCGGGAACCTGCCCGGTGCGCTTCGAAGGCGACGAGGGCTGGATCGAAGCCGCCGACTCCGGCAAAATCGCAGTCTCGTCACCCACTCTCCTAACAAGTAGTCCGCCCAAGGAGATGGCGGGAACCGACCCGACCCAGCACATCCGCAATTTCCTCGACTGCGTCAAGTCGCGTGCGAAACCGGCGGCCAATGCCGACGTAACGCGCCGCGGCCACATCGTCTCGCATGCCGCCGCGATCGGTTGGAGACTCGGCCGCAAGGTGCGATTCGACCCGGTCACCGAGACGTTTGTGAACGACGCTGAAGCCAACCGTATGTGCAGCCGCGCCCGCCGCGCACCGTGGCACGCCTGAACCCGTATCCAGCAATTTGTTATATGATCACCATCCGTTCCTTCATTCCCGCCCTGCTGGTTCTGTCGTTGGCCGATGCCGCGCCAGTGCCGGAAACCACCGAAGCATCAGCCATGGCCGTGCTCGCATCCGAAGCCGACGTGCATGAGAAAGCCCGTGCCTGTCAGCTACTCGCCGATGTGGGAGGCCCCGCCGCAGTGCCGGCCCTCGCTGCTTTGTTAGACAAACAACCTCTCGCAGACTACGCCCGCAGCGGTCTGGAAACGATCAAGGATCCCGCTGCCGGAGAGGCCCTGCGCAAAGCCCTGCAGCGGCTCGACGGCCGCCTGCTGGCCGGAGTGGTGAACTCGCTCGGTGTGCGGCGCGACACCGCTGCGATACCCGACCTCCAAAAGCTGGTACTCGATCCCAAACGCGGCGTGGCATCTGAAACGCTGGCGTCCCTCGGCATGATCGGTACCGCCGAGGCCGCTCAAACCCTCCGCACGGTGCTCACCACCGGCCCTGCCGACTTACGCATCCCGGCCGCCCATGCCGCGCTCACTGCCGCCGCGCAACTCGCCAAGGACGGCAAACCCGACGCCGCACGCGCTTTGTTAGGTGATATCGTACGCGTCCTGCCGCCAGGCCTTCTCCCCACCGCTGCGCAGCGCCAAGCCGCCGCCATCGGCTCTACCCCCGCACCTGCTGTGCCGAAGTGAGGAGCAAGTGAGGAGCAGCGATGGCGGCCAGCGGTGGTTTGCCACACGGGGAACTCCGGTTCCTCCCCAAATCAACAATCCTCAATCGTCAATCAATGCAAAGGAGCGCGATATTCCAAGAAAGCCAGTCCTTCGCAACGACATTGGGTTTTCAATGACTCCCCCCAAAGAAATACCTTTGGAGTGCTAAGTAAAGGTATTGGGCATCCTGCCCGCCGCCTCCTGCCTGCTCGGTTCCTGCACTGACTAAGTCACCAGTATTGGGCATTCTGCCCGCCGCCATTCTTCCTCAGGGTGCTGCCGAAATGGACTCGGCCTTGGCAGTGGTGGCGAGCACTTCCTCACGGATGCTTCCTCCCTTGCGGTTGCTCCACCACAAGACCACGGGCGAAGCGATGAAGATCGAGGAGAAGGTGCCGACAATGATCCCGATGAAGATGATCACGCCGAAATCGCGCAGGGCTGAGCCGCCGAGGATGCCGAGGATGGCGACGCTGACCAGCGTCGCGCTGGAAGTGAGCAACGTGCGCGACAGCGTGGCGTTGATCGCTTCATTCATGATTTTTTCAACCGATTCCGTCCGAATCAACAACATTTCCCGGACACGGTCGAAGACCACGATCGTGTCGCTGATCGAGTAACCGGCGATGGTGAGCACCGCGCCGACGTGAATGAGGGAAAGTTCGCCACCCATCAGCACCACCATGCCGACACAGATGATGACATCGTGGAAAATCGCGACAAAGCCACCCAAGGCGAAGGAGAACTCGAAGCGGAACGTCATGTAGATCATGATCCCGACAAATCCCAACGCGATGGCGATGAGCGATTGGGTGAGGAACGAGCCGCCGATGAGCGCCGAGACTTCCTCCTCGCTGGCATCAATGACATAATCGCTGGAATCGGCTTTCTTCTGGCCGAGCGCGGGGATGGATTCGCGCAGTTGGGTGATGATGATTTGTGCGTCCTTGGAGGCGCAGCGCACGGTCAGCAGGGTGCCGGTCGTCGGGTTGCTTTCCTGCTGGGGATAGGCCGCTTTGGTGAGTTTCGTTTTGATTGCATCCAAGGACTTTTCCACCTCGGCTTGGGGGATTTTAGTGTCTTTGCCCAGTTGGAACATGATGCGGGTGCCGCCGGTGAAATCGATGCCCAGCGCGCGTTCTCCGCGGATGGCGAAGGCACCGATGGAGATCACAATGGTGGCCAGCGCCAAGCCGATGGCGATCCGCCGCTTGCCAAGGAAATCATAGTTGGCGGAGCGGATCAGATTCAGGAAGGTGAGTTGCTTGAACAGCTTGAAATCCATGCCCCAGCGGAAAATCACCCGGGTGCAAAGGATCGCCGAGAACAACGAGGCCGTAACCCCGATGGTCAGCGTGACGGCAAAACCTTTGATGGTGCCACTGCCCAGCCAGAACAGGATGACCGCAGTAATGAGCGAGGTGATGTGCGAGTCGAAAATCGCGGAAAAGGCCCGGTCATAAGAGGCCTCGATGGCGTTTTTGAGGGATTTTCCGCTCTGGATCTCCTCGCGCAGGCGTTCGTAGATCAGCACGTTCGCATCCACCGCCATGCCGATGGTCAGCACCATGCCGGCGATACCCGGCAGGGTAAAGGTGAAGCCGAACATGGCCATCACGCCGAATAGAATGATCGTGTTGACGATCAAGCCGATGATGGCAATAAAGCCCGACACCCGATAGTAAATGAGTACAAACAGGAAGGTCGTGACGAGGGCCAGCACCCCCGCAACCAGCCCTTGCTGCACAACCGCGGATCCGAGCGTGGGGGAAACCGAGCGGAATTCACCCACGATCAGGGCGTTTTCCAACGGGTTCATCAGCGAGTTCGACAGGCTCTGGACCTCGCCCGGTTCGCGCAGACCTTCAATGATGAATTGTTTGCCTAACGGAACTTGTTTGACCACCGGCGCGCTGATCACTTCGCCGTCTAACACGATGGCGATGCGGTCCTTGCCGGGCTGCATGTTCTTGGTCAACGCAATCATCTTGTCGGTGCCGGCATTGTTGAGAATGATGGACACTGCATCCGCCTGCTGTGGCGACGGAGTGGCCAGGGCGATGTCCGATCCACCGAGCGCGGCGCGGCGGTTGAGCAGGATCGGGTACAGGATTTCCTTGCCGTCCCCATCCTTGCTCTTGTGCATGAACGCCCGATAGCCGGGAATGATCTCAGTGCCTGCCATAACCCGGGCGGCCAGACTCTGGCCGTCCGATCCGGGTTCTTCGTTGCGCGGACTGACTTCGCGCAGTTCGAGTTTGGCCACTTTTTCCAGCGTGGCCCGGATGCGGGCGGATTCTTCCGGTTCAACGCCAGGCATTTGCAGCAAAATGCCATTGTTTCCTTGCCGGGCAATGATCGGCTCGGCCGTGCCCATGGCATTCAGGCGTTTCTCAATGACCATGATGGCCTGGTCCACTTGCGACGGCGTGATCGGCATCGCGTTGCCATTGGCATCGACCCGCGGCTGGATGGTCAGCGAAAACGACGATCCGCCCAAAATGTCAATGCCCCCCTTGAGGCGCTCCTTGGGCGGCCAGATCGCCAGCAAACACAGCACGCAAATGCCGATAGTCATACCGGTGCCGACATTGCGTTTCCGCTTCTCCACCTCGGTGGCGAAATACCAGAAAAACATGATCAACAGGGTGAGGCCGAGACCGAAAATGATCAGCGGATCTTCTATGAATGCAATGGCGAGAAACATGGCGGAAACGGGGGTGGCAGGTTCCGGATATTGGGTGGAAATCAGGACTGGGTTGGATTATTTGACGACAATTTCTTTCTTGTGAACAATGGCGACGGCGGGTTTGTCGAATTCCAACATCGTGCCTTCGGCGACTTTGACAACCACGGTGTGCTCTTTCACATTGTGCACGATGCCGTGAATGCCGGATGTGGTGACCACCTTGTCACCGGCTTGCATGGCGGCGATGCGCGCCGCTTGTTCCTTGCGCTGGCGCTGCTGCGGACGAATCAGCAGAAAGTAAAACATCACGACCATCAAACCCATCATGATGAGCGGATTGCCGAGTAAACTTCCCGCAGGTGGCGGGGTTTCTGCGAGAAAAACAGGAGCGGTAAGCAGGTGCATTGAGGTCATGGGAATGGAGGTCGGGTGTAGCGCCGGATGAAGGAATCCTTGTAGTCGGAGAAGGTCCCCGCGACAATCGCTTCCCGCGCCCCGGCGACGAGGCGCAGGAAGAAATGCAGATTATGGAAGGAAAGCAACCGTAAAGCGAGGATTTCACCTGCCCGGAACAAATGGCGGAGGTAGGCGCGGGAAAATCCCGCAACGTGCGGG
The DNA here is from genome assembly GCA_903888515.1 of Akkermansiaceae bacterium. Lineage (GTDB taxonomy): Bacteria > Verrucomicrobiota > Verrucomicrobiia > Verrucomicrobiales > Akkermansiaceae > Luteolibacter. The sequence goes on from CAISTY010000062.1 coordinate 42,358, forward strand.
TGGGCTGATTCGCACAGCGGGCGGGGGTCATTGGCGTGTGCCAGGTTCTTGATGTGCAGGGGACCGTCGAGCGTGAACGCCACCCCGTGACGCGCCAACCGGGTCGGCATCACGCAGTCAAACAGGTCCACACCGCGGGCGATCATTTCCAGCAACTGCGGCGGTGTGCCCAGCCCCATCGCGTAACGCGGCTTGTCGTGCGGAAGAAACGGCACCGCGTTTTCAATGGCCCGGAACATCTCGGACTCGGGCTCCCCCACCGAAACACCGCCGATGGCGTAACCGTCAAAATCCAGATCCACCAGCGCACGCGCCGATTGCTCGCGCAAATCCGCATAGACCGAACCCTGCACAATGCCGAAATGAAACTGCCGGCCCGCACCACAGCGCGGATCATGGGCGCTGATCCAATCCTTGCAGCGCCGCGCCCAGCGGGTCGTTAAAGCCAGCGACGCGGCGGCGTAGGCTTCCGTGCTCGGATAGGGCGGGCACTCGTCGAAAAGCATGGCAATGTCCGCACCCAGCGCGGCCTGGATTTCCATGCTCAACTCGGGTGTGAGCAGCATCTTCGATCCGTCGAGATGGTTTTGAAAATGCACGCCCTCCTCGCGGATCTTGCGGAGCTTGCCCAAGGACCACACCTGAAAACCGCCGGAGTCTGTGAGGAGCGGTTTCCGCCAACTGCTGAACCGGTGCAGGCCGCCCATTTCCCGGATCAATGCATGACCCGGGCGCAGCCAAAGATGATAGGTGTTGCCGAGGATGATTTGTGCTCCGAGCTCTTCCAGTTCCGCCGGATGCAGGGTTTTCACTGATCCCTGGGTGCCCACAGGCATGAATACCGGCGTCTCCACCATGCCGTGTGGCAGCACCATGCATCCGGCACGTGCGGAACTCATGGAATCGGTGGCGTCTAGGGAAAACATCACGGCTGAAGGCGGGGATATAGGCGCATTACCGGCTGCGGCCAAGCCCTAACGCCCGCTGCCGCAACACTTTTTGAAGAAGCCGCGGCACCCCGACCACGACGCAAGCTGGTTTTTTGATTATTTATCTGACACACTAAAGGCAGCGTGGGAAAGGCAGCGTGGGGCACAGTTCGCGCTTCATTTCGCAGTCAAATGTGGCATCTTGTGGTCTCTTGAAACTGCGCGTTCCCAATCGCCGAGTCCTTATCCGCTACGGTGTCGCCACCGCCATCGCGGTGCTCGCCTGGCACATCGCGCCGTTTTGCGTGTCTCCGCCGATCGGGCTATTGCAAAACCCGGATGCCTCGCCAGTCGTGATGGACCGCCATGGGACTCCGATTTCGCATCTGGCCTTGCCGGACGCGTCCCGCTCCACGCCGGTTTCACCGGACAAGCTGCCGCCGGATCTGATTGCCTGCACCCTGGCCGCCGAGGACAAGCGTTATTACGACCACAACGGGGTTGATTGGTTAGCCACGGTGCGTGCGGCACGCGATCTGATCACGCACATGCGGATTGTTTCCGGGGCCTCGACCATCACCCAACAACTGGTCAAAATCTCTTCGCCGCCCGCGCCCCGCACACCGATCAGGAAAATCCATGAGGCGCTCGCCGCCCGGCGCCTCGAAATGATGTGGTCCAAACCCCGCATCCTCACCGCCTATCTCAACCGCATCGATTATGGCAATCTGCGCATCGGTGCCGCCGAGGCCGCGCGCTTCTATTTCCAAAAACCGCTGGCCGATCTTTCGCTCGCCGAGTGCGCCCTGCTCGCCGCCATCCCGCAAGCCCCGTCGCGCCTCAATCCCCTGCGTCACCCGGAACGCGCCATCGCACGCCGCAACCTCGTGCTTAGGCGTCTCTCTTCTAACGGAACAGCCGACTCCACCCGCATCGCCACCGCGCTCATCGAAGCGCTCGACCTCCGCCCGCTCGCGGAATCCCGATCCGCCCCGTGGCTTGCCGCGCTCATCTCTCCGTTAGAAAAAATCCGGATCGTTCCGCAAGCGGTCATCCAAACCACCCTCGATCTTCCGCTTCAGCGTGCAATCGAAGCCATCGTCCATGAGGAAACCTCGAAGTTGAAGGACGCCAATCTCCGCCACGCCGCAGTGGTGGTGATCCACAATTCCAGCGGGGAGATTTTAGCCCTCGTTGCCTCGGCCGCGTGGCGCGATCCGCGTGGCGGCCAACTCAACGGCACCCTCGTTCCGCGTTCGCCGGGATCCACTCTCAAACCGTTCACCTATTTGTTGGCAATGGAGCGCATCCACCGCACGCCCGCGTCCATTCTCGCAGATATCCCCAGCCCGTTCCGCACTCCGCAAGGTCTGGACCTGCCGGAAAACTACGATCATGCCTACCGCGGGCCCGTTACCCTGCGCAGCGCGCTGGCCTGCTCGCTCAATGTTCCCGCGATGCGCGAACTCGACGCTCTCGGCGGACCCGCTCCGCTCTATCACCTGCTCACCTCGCTCGGTTTCAGCACCCTCGGCACCGACTCCTCGGTCGCCGGACTCGGTCTCACCATCGGCAATGCCCCCGTCCGCCTGTTAGAGCTCGCCAATGCCTACGCCACGCTTGCCCGTGGCGGTCGTCACATTGCGCCCGTCCTCTTTCCGGATCCATCCGCTTCCCCTGCGGAATCCCGCCTGCCGTTTTCCGCCGGCTCGTTTTTCCTCATCGCCGACATTCTATCAGACCAGGCGGCCCGCGCCCCGTCCTTCCCGCCCGGCGGCCCGCTCGACCTGCCATTCCGTTGTGCGGTCAAAACCGGCACCTCGTCGGATTTCCGCGACAACTGGTGCCTCGGATTCACCCCGGAATTCACCGTCGGCGTATGGGCTGGAAATTTCGAGAACCAACCGATGAAAGGCATTTCGGGAGTCTCGGGTGCGGGACCGATCTTCCACCGCACCATGCTGCGCCTCCACCGCGACCACGCGCCCGCATGGTTCGCGCGACCTAACGGATTGATAGATATCCATATCGATACGCGCATCGGCAAGCTTGTTCCATCCGACCCGCGAAACCCGCATGTGCGGCCGGATTTGGTACCGGCCGGCCAGATACCGCCCGTTGCCACGACGGCCGATTACGATTCCACCGGCAAGGTTCTGTTGGATCCCAGCTATGCCGGGTGGTTTGGCAGCCGCTACAACCAGCGCCGCAACGAAGTGGCCTTGGATCCCGCGCCCGCCCTCATGGTGCCGCTCAAAATCATCACTCCGGCGGATGGTGTCACACTTCTGCTAGACCCGGAAATCCCCTCCGGCTCCGGCAAACTCCGGCCAGTCACCAATCTGCCCGGCACTGCACGCTGGTCTTCCCCGACCTTGCGCATTGATCCCGCCACCCCCGAACCCGTCATCCACCTCGCGCCCGGCACCCACACCCTGACCGCCACCGATCCGCGCACCGGCACCTCACAGAACATCACCCTCCATGTGAAGGCGATGTGATGCCGTATTCCTCCATATTTCACGCGGACTTCATCAGCAGTTCACGGACATGACGGCTCACTGCGCGCATGACCCAACACACACTGTTACTCGGGATATGCATTCTAACAAACATGCCGGCTCTGCGGGGCCAGGGCCTGGACGACGCGGAAGTCCGTATTCCCTACGGCGAACTCAAACAACTGCTGGCCCGTGCGCAACCCCCGGCCAAACCACCCTCGCCCAAACCCGCGCTGCTCGCCGCACGCCTGCGGCTGTCGTTCGAGAACGGTCGTCCGGTGCTCGATGCCACCTTTCGCGCCACCTGCTTCGGCAGCGAGGTGGCGCTTGTTCCGTTAGTCGCCGGTGACGTATCGCTGGAAAAACAGGACCCCAAGGACGCGGTGCTCGTCGTCGAAGGTAAATCCCTCTGCCTGGCACTCGATCATGCGGGCATCCGCACCCTGCAACTGCGCCTCCTGCCCATCCTCAGCAAGAACCGCTTTGCGTTGTCCGTGCCTGCTTGTCCGTCGGTGATTTTCGAAACGGGCGAGTTGCCCGCCGACCGGTCGGTCGTCCTTGGATGCGCCGAAACCGAGGAAACCCTGGCAGCCGGACAAATCCGCCCGCTCCCGCACGACGGACAGACCCTGACAATCCGCATGTTAGACAGCCACGAAACACGCGAGGCGCTACGCCCGCCGGACCCCTCCATCTGGACCTGGCAGAACCAGGCGCTGGTAATTCCGGCGGACGGCGGATTGATCTATCAGACTATCGCCCGCGCGTCTGCGGCGGACGGTTCGGGTGTGGAAGCCGTGCTGCCCATGCCGCCTGAGGCGCAGGATGTGACGGTCACCGGCGATGACCTGGTATCCCAAACAAAAATCCGTGGAGCAAACCGTGCGCTCGGCATCACGCTCGTGTGGAAAACCCGCGGCATCCTTGATCGCCAGGTGGCGCTTGCCTACCGCATGCCGCTGCGTCCGCTGGATCGCACATGGCACCTCCAGGCTCCGGGCGGGGAGGGGACACGCACCCGCTTCATCATCGCCACTTCACCGGTGCTTGCTTATTCGGCGGACGGCCTCACTCAACCACTATCCGCCCAGGGACTTCCCGCCACCTTCGCGGAATCCCTGCAGGGAACCAGTTGCCAGCATCTCGAAGCCGTCACCACGGCTGATCTAACCGTCACTCCCATTCCCGTGGCCGCCACCGCGGATGGCGTGGTGAACACTGCGGAATGGTCGCTCAAAATCGAACCGGATGGCGCGATGCTCGCCACCGGGGACCTCAAAATCGAGCACAAGGGTCAGTTGGGTTTTGTGTTGGACACCCCGGAAGGCATGAAACTGTTATCCTGCGAGGTCGCGGGCAAACCGGTTTTGCCGGTGGATCTCGGCGCTGGCGCGCTGAAAATCACGCTCTCCACGCAGGGAGCAAGCTCGCGATTGACGTGTGCGTTTACCGGGCGGATCACGGCCCTCGATCCGGTTGGTGGCACCGTCAAGTTATCACTGCCCAAGGTGCCGTTGTTCATCCACGCGCTTGTCTGGTGTGTCGATCTGCCCGCCGGCTATCAGGCGGAAACCCACGGCAACCTCACGCGCCAGCAAGCCGCCACCAGCGCACCTCCATCCCGCATCACCCTCAAGAAAAACCTCTGCCGCGATGAACGCCCGGAAATCCAGCTCTTCTATCAACGCTCGGACCTCAACCGCTAACCCACACGATCCCCTGAAACCATGAAAACCACCCATCTCATCGCATCGCTCGCCATCATCGCCTGCACCACCGCCGCCTGGTTCCTGCTGGGAGCCGCGCTTTCATATCGGACGAACGAATCTACCGCCACCCTGCAAAAGGAAGTTTCCGGCGTGTGGGGACCGGCCCTCACCCAGGAGCACCCGCATGCATGGTTCGAAACGCCCAATGCCCCGGGCGGCAGGGCACAGGTGTTGCCCTCGTCCTCGCAGGTGACGGTCCTTCTCGCATCGGAACCGAAACGCCGCGGCCTGCTTTGGCACCGCACCTATGAAGTGGACGTCAAGAGCGATTATGTCTTCACCAATCCCACAAAAATTCCGCAGACATTCTATATCTCCTATCCCCTGCCAGCGGATACCGCCGGACTCCATGGCTTCGCGTTTTTGTTAGGTGACGATGACAACCCGGCCCAATCCGTGCCGGGCCCGTCCGGCAGGGTTACCCGCGCGATCCTGTTGCCCGCGTCCGGCGCGGTCACGCTCCACACCGGTTATCGCACCCGCGGCACCAACACCTGGAAATATCATTTCCCCGACAACCACCGCATCGCGGACTTCAAACTGACCATGCGCACCAACTTTCCCGAGATCAATTTCCCGGTCGGCACTGGCTCGCCCGGCGAGCGCGCCCAGAACTCCGATGGCTTCTCGTTGGTGTGGGATTATCCCGATGTTCTGGCAGCGCCATCGATCGGCATGGACATGCCCAAGCGCCTGAATGCCGGCCCGGTAGCCGCGCGCATCGCCTTTTTCGCGCCGGTATCCCTGTTGTTTTTCGTCACCATCGTGTTGCTGATAGGCGCCATGAAGGGATGCCCGCTGCACCCCATGCATGTGTTTTTCATCGCCGCCGGATTTTTCGCCTTTCATCTGTTATTCGCATATCTCGTGGATCTTCTCCCATTGCTCCCGAGCTTCGGGATTTCCGCCGCCGCCTCCATGCTGCTGGTCTGCGGTTATCTCAAGGCCGTCGGCGGCAACGGCCTGTTAAGGATCGCGCTGCCCGCGCAGGCGGTCTATCTGGTATTGTTCAGCGCCTCGTTTTTCATCGACGGTCTAACAGGCATCACTCTGGCCGTGTTGGGCGTGATCACCCTCGCCTTGCTGATGTTCCTCACCGCAAGCATCGATTGGAAAAACTTCTTTGCCAGAAAGCCCCCGCCCATCCCCGCGTGCGCCGCATCAACGGTCTCACCGTCATCACCCTTGCCGGGTTGGGAGTGATCGCCATCGCGGCACCTGTCATTCACGGAAATGATCCCACCCTCCTGTTAGCATGTCCCCCGCGCCCGCTTCGACCATGCGCCCGATCACCGTCAGCGGCAACTCCGGAAAGACCCCGGGCCAGGCTGTTAGCAACGCGGCCACCCGGTCGGGCTCCAGCGTGAACAACATCTCGAAATCCTCGCCATCCCTTAATGCACGTGCGATGTCACAGCCGGGGGAAAGCGGCAACCCCGATTCGTCGAGCACAAAGCCGCAGCCCGAGGCGGTGGCCAATCGCGGTAAATCCCGCGCCAGACCATCCGATAGATCCATCATCGCCGACGGCTTGAAGTGCGTCACCAACCAGCTTGTTTCCCTGATGCGCGGAGTGAAATGCAGGTGTTTTGTCAGTCCGGAGCCGCCGAGGGTTCCGGTGACGAGCAGCGTGTGGCCGGCTTTGGCGGTGGAGCGGAGGACGAGGTGCTGGCGCCGGACGCTGCCGGTGGCGGCGATGGAAATCACCGGCACACAACCCGGCGGAACGCTGGAGGTTTCACCTCCGGCAAGCACCGCACCGAAGGTTCTCAAACAATCGCCGATACCGCGATACAAGTCCTCCACCCAGATCAACTCGGTTTCCGCACACAAAACCACCGTCACCAAAAAACGTTCGGGCTTCCCGCCCATCGCCGCAAAATCCGAAACCACGCGCGCCGCAGCCTTCCATCCGACCGCCCGGGCCGGGGTGTCAGGCAGAAAATGCACCCGCCCCACCAAGGCGTCGGTTTTCAACAATTGCAGCGTGTCATGGCCCGGGCCGGGATCGATCACCGCACAGTCATCCCCCGGCCCGGCGGCGGGTTGCCCATCCTGCGGCACCAGGCTGACAAGCCGTGCGATCAATGCGTCTTCGCCGATATCGCGGAGAGTGGTCACGGCGCGGGTCCTAACGGAATGGCGTGGTAGCGGACGGCGAGTTGTGCGAGCACCGTCGCACTGTTGAAACAGAAATGCACGGCAATGGGCGCCCATATGGAACCGGTTTTCTCGTACATGAACACCAATACCCCGCCAAAAACAAACAATGGCAAAATGAATGTTAGATTGCCGTGGGCGGAGGCGAATACCAACGACGAACAAAACGCCGCCGGCCAAACCCCGGCGAATTTTTTCATCACCGGATAGAAATACCCGCGGAACACGGTTTCCTCGCACAGCGGCGCGACGACGACCGCAGCCAGCCCCATCAACCCCAGAATCAGAGGATCCTCCGATTTTTGCAACAGCTTGACGGTATCCTGCACTGTTTCCACGCCGAGCGATTGCATCCATTCCATATAACCGGAAATCTGCAGACCACCGAAAACCACCCACATGAAAAGCACCGCGCCGGGAGCCAGTACGAAGACCCAATACCAAGCCTGCCACCGGAGGCCGAGCCAGATCACCCAACCCACGCGATTGACCACCAAAATCGCGACCATGCCCGCCACGAGGAAGTGGAGCCCGATGCCGACCAGCAGCGTGACGGGATTCATCGCCGGAGCCACGCTGTTAGAGGACCGCAACGAGGCAAAAGACAACATGCCAAACACTCCGAATACGAAAACCACACCCACCAAATCCAGCGGCTTGTAAAACCAAACTGGCACCTTCCCGACCGGCAGTGCGGGCGGCAATGCGCCCATCCCCGGTGTCTGATGCGGCGTGGCTTCATCCATCCGGGAGAAATCGACCGATGCCACCGCCGGGCTTTTCCTGCCAAACACTCCGCGCACCAGCGCGAAAACCACGAACAGGCTGAGAGCGGTGGCGAAACTGCCGATGAGAACCATTGCAGTGGGGTCGGTCATGAGGAGATTGCTTCGGCAGAAACTTGCTATGGCTTGCATGCGGACGCCAATCCAAAAATAGGATTGACGGTCAATAGTGGATCATTATCCTCGAAATCAAGAACTTGCCGGATCATTTCCGGTCGTTCCCAAGCTTCCGACGCTTGCCTCGTTTGTTATCATGAGTGATTCCCATAAGCCGCCCATCACCTTCGTAGCCCCGGAGCTTGCTTGTCTCGCGCCGCTTTTCCCAGGCTACGAAATCGTCTCTCTGATCGCCACCGGCGGCATGGGAGCGGTGTATCGCGCCGTCCAGAAGTCGCTTGAACGCATGGTCGCCATTAAAATCCTGCCGCAGGAGTTCAGCAAAGACGCCACTTTCTGCGCGGGCTTCGAGGCCGAAGCGAAAGCCATGGCCCGCCTCAATCATCCCAATCTCATCGGCGTTTACGACTTCGGTGAGATCAATGGCATGCTCTTTATCATCATGGAGTATGTGCCGGGAAAATCGCTTTTCCACGCCGCTCATGGCATCGCCCTCGATGCCGACGAAACCATCAAGCTCGTCACGGGCATCTGCAACGGTCTCGCCCACGCCCACGAATACGGCATCATCCATCGCGACATCAAACCGTCCAATATCCTGCTAGACCTCAACGGCCAACCGAAAATCGGCGACTTCGGCCTCGCCCGCCCGATCGAGAAAAAGATCCGGGAAAACGAGGAGATCTACGGCACTCCCGACTACACCGCACCTGAAGTTGTCCACTCTCCCCACTTGGTGGACTACCGCGCCGATATTTTCTCGGTCGGCGTGATTCTCCATGAATTGCTCACCGGTCGGCTGCCCGACGATGATTCCCAGCCGCCCTCGGCCATCAAGCCTTGCGATCCCCGCTTCGACGCCATCATTTGCCGCGCCACCGATCCTCGGCCGAAATACCGCTACACCAGTGTTCACGAAATCGCCAAGGATCTTCACGCCATCACGTCGGTCGCCGGTCCGCGGGAACTCGCCCACACTCCCCACCCCGTGCCGCCGCAGCCAGCACGCAGTCGCCAATCCCAAGCGAACACCCAACAGGAACCCGCCAACTATATGGGGCTCATCATGTGGGGGCTCTCAGCCGTCCTCGCAATTATCATCTACTACGTTTACACCAACCAACAAAAAGTCCGGCAAATCGTCCTCACTCAACCTCCTCCGGTCGCGCCAGTCCCGGATTACATTCCCAAACCCCGGCCGGTCGCGCCAGTCCCGGATTACATTCCCAAACCCCGGCCGGTCGCGCCAATCCCCGAAGACATTCCCAAACCCCGGCCGGTCGCGCCAGTCCCCGAAGACATTCCCAAACCCCGGCCGGTCGAGCCAATCCCCGAAGACATTCCCAAACCCCAACCGGTCGCGCCAATCCCCGAAGACATTCCCAACCCCCGGCCGGATCCCACGCCAACCGTTACGGATAAAGCCGCGCCTCCCGAACTCCCGGTTTCCAAATTCGATGTGCCGGCGTTCTTCACCAAAGCCCGCAAAATCATGCAGGACAAGGCCGCGCCGCATATCGCCAGTCGCGAAAAAAACCTCAAGAAAAATCTAGCGGACTTCGAGCAGGACGAAAAACGCCTGATCCGCAAATACGCATCTAACGTATCTTCTTACTCGTACTCACCGGACTACTACCAGAAGGCCTATCAGGGTTCGCTGGAAACCTTCATCAAGCAATGCGAGAAGAATGGAAACCGCCTGTCCGAAGCAACCTCGTACTCATCCAGCTCATCCTACTCGTTCGACTCAATCTCCGGAAGCAGAGCCATTAAAGATGATTATCTCGAAAAACAGAACGCCATCGACGCCACGCTGCAACAACAACTCGCAGGACTTGCACCCATCTACATTCTCGGACTCGAAAAACAAATCGAGCGCCTCAATGCGGTACAGGACACCGCCTCCATCGCACTCATCAATGCAGAAATCCATCAGACGCGCACCACTGCGACTTATTTGCCGAACCTCATGCTCGGCATCGATCCCGATAAACCATCCGCAGTGAAATCGAACTCCCGGAACTACGGCCGCAAAGTCACCGTTTCAGGATCGGAACCAGGCCATGAAGGAGAAAATGCGATCGACAATAACTCCGCCACTTATTGGAGCGCCCCATCAAATAGCCGTTCCGGCTGGATGGAAATCGACCTCGGTTCCGAAATGACGATCATCCGCGCTGTCATCAACCAGGCCACCTGGCCCAGAATCCGCAGGTTTGAGATCCAGGCGCAGACGGCCAACAGTTGGAAAACGGCCGCCCTCGGCACCTCGATTGACGCCAGCAATAGAATCAAGTTTTCCACCCCGGTGAAGGGGCGGTATTTCCGTCTTAATATCCTTGAAGCCACCGACTGCCCGATTATCGCGGAATTCGGACTGTTTGAACATTGAGAATCATGAGTGATGTCACTGTTCCGCCGTCCGCTTTCGTGGCACCGCAACCTGCCGAACTCGCCCCGCTATTCCAGGGTTATGAAATTGATAGACTGATCGCCACCGGCGGCATGGGTGCGGTGTATCGCGCCGTCCAGAAGTCGCTTGATCGCACGGTCGCCATTAAAATCCTGCCGCAGGAGTTCAGCAAGGACGCCACCTTCTGCGCGGGCTTCGAGGCCGAAGCGAAAGCCATGGCCCGCCTCAACCATCCCAATCTGGTCGCCGTTTACGACTTCGGTGAGGTCCATGGCATGCTCTATATCATCATGGAGTATGTGCCGGGAAAATCGCTTTTTCATGCGGCCCACGGCATTGCCCTCAGTGCCGGCGAAACCATCAGGCTCGTCACGGGCATCTGCAACGGACTCGCCCACGCCCACGAAAACGGCATCATCCATCGCGACATCAAACCGTCCAATATCCTGCTAGATCTCAACGGCCAACCGAAAATCGGCGACTTCGGTCTTGCCCGCCCGATCGAGAAAAAGATCCGGGAAAACGAGGAGATCTTCGGCACTCCCGATTACACCGCGCCCGAAGTCGTGCATTCTCCCCAATCCGTGGATCATCGTGCGGACATCTTCTCGGTCGGCGTGATTCTGCATGAATTGCTCACCGGTCAGCTGCCTGCGGCGGATCGTCGGCCGGCCTCGACCATCGTGCGTGGGGATCTTCGCTTTGATGCCATTATCCGGCGTGCCATGGACCCGCTGCCAGAGCGCCGTTATGCCAAGGCCTTGGAGATCGTCAAGGACCTCAAGGTTATCAACAGGTCGGCCGGATCCCGGGTTTTCAGAACCAACGCCGCCGCCTCATCCATGGATCTCCGGCGCACAGCGGTCGCCACGAGTGGCGGTGCCACTGCATCCCGAACGAGCGCACCCACCATTGCCCGGCGCACTATCGGCGCGGCTCCCGCTGGTATTGCGGCGGCATCCGCAACGAGCACGTTCACCAAGCCCCGGCAACTGCCCGTTGCGCCGATCAAACCGGTCAGCCCCAAGGAAAAGTCCGCCATCATCCCGCTCATCATCATGCTGGTGCTGGCCATTATCATCCTCGCCTCCTCGCTCTATTTATTCTCAAAACTCCAGCAAATACGCAAAGACCGGGAGGGAAAATCAGCTCCCGATCCCTCGATGGAACCGTACATTCCGGTTGCCAAACCGAAACCCAAAGCCCGCTGAACACTTCCACTGGCGGCTCGGCGATTCCCGTTTAGAATCCCCGCGTGACCTCTCACACGAATGCCTCACCCTCGATCCGCCTCCACGGTTGCCGCCAGCACAACCTGCGCAACCTCGATCTGGACATCCCGTTAGGCAAACTCACGGTCGTCACCGGCCCGTCCGGCTCCGGTAAATCCTCGCTCGCCTTCCATACTCTCTATGCCGAGGGGCAACGCCGGTATGTCGAAACTTTCTCGCCCTATGTGCGGCAGTTTTTTGACCGCATGGACAAACCGGATGTGGATGCCATCGACGGCATCCCCCCGGCCATCGCCATCGAACAAAAAAACCATGTCCGCTCCACCCGCTCGACCGTCGGAACCCTAACAGAAATCAACGACTATCTCAAACTCCTCTTCGCCCGTATCGCCACCGCCTTCGACCCCCACACCGGCGAAACAATCCAGCCGGATTCGCCGGAGTCAGCCGCCGTGTGGGCCATGCAGAACCTAACAGGCCAGGCGCTGCTGGTCACGTTCCCGATTCCCGTCCCGCCCGACACGAATTTCCACGATCTGTGCGCCTTCCTCAACGCACAAGGCTATCTCCGCATCCTCCACGACGGGGAGATCCTCCGCACCGACGAACCGCTCGGAAGGACCGCGAATCTCCGGATTCGTTCTGTCGCAACCATCGTCCAGGACCGCCTCACCCTAACACCAAAAAACCATACCCGTCTCCTTGAAGCCCTCGAAGCCGCCTTCCTCCTCGGCAAGGGGACCGCGACCGTGGTGGGCGCACCTCGCTCTATTCTGTTAGAGAAACGTCCCGCTCCGGTTCTTAGCCGTACCTTTTCCACCACTTGGATGAATCCCGCCACCGGGTTCACCCTCCGTGCTCCCAGTCCCGCGCTGTTTTCATTCAACAGCCCGTTGGGAGCCTGTCCGAAGTGCCGGGGCTTCGGCCGGATCATCGGTCTCGATCTCGACAAAGCCGTCCCGGATCCGTCTCTCTCGATTGCACAGGGTGCCATCAAGCCGTTCCAAGGCGAGCGTGGCGACGAATGCCAGCGCGATCTCATCCGCTGCTGCAAACAACGCGATCTCAGCATCAAAACGCCGTGGGAAGACCTCGCCGAGGATGACAAGGAGTGGATCTACTATGGAGATGGTAAGAGCGACGATCCATCACTCGAGGAACTCGATGCGCTCTGGCGTGCGGGTGACTGGTATGGCGTCAAAGGCTTCTTCACCTGGCTGGAAACCAAGGCCTACAAGATGCATGTGCGCGTCTTCCTCAGCCGCTACCGTTCCTACACAACCTGTGCCGCCTGCCGTGGCAAACGCCTCCAACCGGAATCCCTGTGCTTCAAAATCCATGGCAAATCCCTCCCCGACCTCTGGTCCCTCCCCATCACCGATCTCCTCCCTTTCTTCAATAATCTCCAAACCTCAATCAAAAATCAAAAATCAATTATCATCAATCATCAATCATCAATCCACAATCCACAATCTCCAATCTCCAATCCCCGCCCCGATGCCACCCTCAATCTCGTTCTAACGGAAATCGCCTCGCGTTTGTCCTACCTTGACGAAGTCGGGCTCGGCTACCTGACGCTGGGCCGCCATACCCGCACGCTCTCCGGCGGTGAGGTGGAGCGCGTCAACCTCACCACCTGCCTCGGCGCGGCCCTAACGGGAACCTTGTTCGTCCTCGATGAACCCACCGTCGGCCTGCATGCCCGTGACATCCAGCGGCTCGTCGGCGTCATGCACGGCCTGCGCGACATGGGCAACACCCTGGTCGTCGTCGAACACGATCCCGCCGTCATGCAAGCCGCAGACCACCTCGTGGACCTCGGCCCCGGCGCCGGCCAGCACGGCGGCCACATCATCTATCAGGGATCCCAAACAAAATTTGAAATCTCAAATTTGAAATCTCAAATCCAACAGGACGCCGCATCCCACCACCGCCCTGCCGGCGAAAATCCACAATCCACAATCGACAATCCACAATCCACGATCCCCCCCGGCACCCTCCCGTGGCTCACCGGCCAAAAATCCATCGCGGTTCCCGCGCTCCGCCGCAAACCTAACAAAAGAATACTTGCCATTCGCGGGGCCACCCGTCACAACCTCAGGAAGTTCGACGCCGATCTCCCGCTCGGGCTTTTCATTTGTCTCACAGGTGTGTCCGGTTCCGGCAAGTCCACCTTCGCCCATGACGTCGTCTATCTGAATCTGGCCCGCAGGTTCGGCGTGGCCACCGACGAGGATCCCGCACCCGTTAGAGAGCTCCGCGGTTGCCAGCATCTCGGCGGCGTCGAAAGGGTCGATCAAAGTCCCGTCGCCCGCACGCCGCGCTCCACTCCTGCGGTTTTCCTCGGTGCCTTTGACCCGATCCGCCAACTTTTCTGTGAGACCGAAGCCGCGCGCTCGGCGGAACTCAAGCCCGGGTTTTTCTCCTTCAACTCCGGTGACGGCCGCTGCGACCGTTGCGCCGGCAACGGCTTCGAAAAGGTCGAAATGCAATTCCTCTCCGACCTCTACGTCACCTGTCCGGACTGCAACGGCCGCCGTTACAAGTCATCCACCCTCGAGTACACCTTCAATGGCCGCTCCATCGCCGATGTCCTCGACCTCACCGTCGCGGAAGTAGCGGCGGTTCTCAACCGCCATGCCGACATGTCTAATAAGCAAGCCCGCCTCATCGGGCAAATTCTAACTGCCCTGCAGCCGTTATCCGATGTCGGTCTGGATTACCTCAAGCTCGGCCAACCGCTCAACACCCTGTCTGGCGGTGAATCCCAGCGCCTCAAACTCTGCCAACTCCTCGCCGCCGGGACCGCGAGTCTCCAGACTCGCCAATCTTCCTCTTCCTCTTCCTCTTCCTCATCCTCTTCCTCTTCCTCTTCCTCATCCTCTTCCCCGATTCAAAATCCCAAACTCCTCATCCTCGACGAACCCACCACCGGCCTCCATTTCTCCGACATTGAAAACATGTTAGGCGTGTTCCGGAAACTTGTTGATTCAGGCCACACGTTGTTGGTCATAGAGCACAATCTCGATGTCATCAAATCCGCCGATTGGATTCTCGATCTCGGTCCGGAGGCCGGCCCGCACGGCGGCCAACTCGTCGCGAGCGGCCCGCCTGAAACCATAGCCACATTCGACACCCCGACCGGGCGGTTTCTTCGCGATGCCCTCAATCGTGTCTGCGGCGTCCCGCCGCAGACTGTGGCGCTGGCGTCCCGCCGCCGTGCCCCATCCAAAATCCAAAATTCACAATCCACCATCTCTCTCAAAGGTGCCCGCCATCACAATCTCAAGAACATCTCGCTCGATATCCCGCGCGACCAGTTGGTCGTGATCTCGGGTCTATCAGGATCGGGCAAGTCCACCCTCGCCTTCGACATCCTTTTCGCCGAAGGCCAGCGACGGTTCCTCGACTCAATGTCCGCCTACGCCCGCCAATTCGCCGAGCAGTTGGAAAAACCCGAGATCGACCAACTCGCAGGCCTCCCGCCCACCGTCGCCATCGAACAACGCGTCTCCCGGGGCGGCGGTAAATCCACCGTCGCCACCATCACGGAAATCTGGAACTTCATCCGCCTGCTGTACGCGAAACTCGGCACCCTGTACTGCCCGGATTGCCGCGTCCCCGTCGAAAAACAATCGCTCGCCGCCATCGAAAACACCTTGGATGCCCATCTCAAAAGGGGACCCGTTGCACTGTTAGCCCCGCTGATCCGCGCCAAAAAAGGCTATCACACCGAAATCGCCCAATGGGCTCTCAAGCAAGGCTTCACCCGCCTGCTCGTCGACCGCCAATTCGTGAACGCCGCGGACTTCACCCGCCTCGAGCGTTTCAAGGAGCATGACATCGATGTCGTGGTGGCGGATTGCACCCGCCGGTCTTCTAACAAGCAGCACTCCGCCCCGATCTCCCATCTTCTATCAGACATTCAGCGCGCCATTTCTATCGGAAAAGGACTCATCAAGCTCCACACCTCCGACAACAAATTCATCCTCCTTTCCACCAAGGCCAACTGCCCCTGCTGCAATCAATCCTTCGAGGATCCCGACCCCCGGCTGTTCTCATTCAACTCGCCCCACGGCTGGTGCCCGGTGTGCCGCGGCCATGGCCGCGTCCCGCAACACCACCACGCACTCGACACCACGCGTTTCGACTCGGTCCTCGAAGCCGAACTCGATGCCGACCGCGCCATCGAGCGCATGGAGGATGCCGAACTCATCGCGTGCCCTGCCTGCCACGGCACCCGCCTCAATCCCACCGCCTCCGCCGTCCGCCTCCATCATCATTCAAGTGGCTGCGGCGTCCCGCCGCAGGCCGTCCCGCCGACGTCCCGCCGCCGCTCTGCCCGAGTCAACCCGTCCCGATCCATCTCCGATCTATCAGCACTTTCGATCGACGCTGCCTATCAGCATTTTTCCGCGCTCGACTTCCCCGGTCAGCGCGAGGCGCTCATTGCCCGCGACATCCTGCCGGAAATCCGCCAGCGTCTCGCGTTCCTGCAGGAAGTCGGCCTTGGTTACCTGCAACTCGATCGTTCCGGCAACACGCTTTCCGGCGGCGAATCCCAGCGCATCCGCCTTGCCGCCCAACTCGGCTCGAATCTCCGCGGCGTGCTTTACGTGCTCGACGAACCGACCATCGGCCTCCACCCGCGCGACAACGCCGCCCTCCTCAAAACCCTGACAAATCTGCGCGACCACGGCAATTCCCTCATCATCGTCGAGCACGACGAAGACACCATCCGCGCGGCCGACCACTTGATCGACCTCGGACCGGGTGCCGGCCGCTTCGGCGGAGAAGTCGTCTATCAGGGAAAGCCGCCGGAGCCCTCGTCTTCCAAAGCAAAAAGCAAAAATCCAAAATCAAAAATCGCATCTCCCACGCTGCATGCACTTGCCCATCCGTTGGTGCATCCCACCCGTGGCTCACGCCGGCCGGTGCCGAAAACGCACCCCTTCCTCACCCTAACCGGTTGTTCCGCCAACAACCTGAAAAACCTCACCGCCGCGATCCCGCTCGGCCGTCTCACCGTGCTCACCGGCATCTCCGGTTCCGGCAAGTCCACCCTCATGCACCACTGCGTGGCGGCGGCTTTCAACCGCCATGCCAAATCTATCAAAACATTCGATTCCGCCACCGGTTGCAACTCCCGGACATCCTGTTATGAGGTCGACCAATCGCCCATCGGCAAGACCTCGCGGTCCTGTCCGGCCACTTATGTGAAAGTCTTCGATCACATCCGCGCACTCTTCGCCCAACTCCCCGAGGCCCGCATGCGCGGCTTCGACGCCTCCCGCTTTTCCTTCAACACCGAGGGTGGGCGCTGCCCGGAATGCAAAGGCAACGGCCGCGTGAAATTGGAAATGGATTTCCTGCCCGCCACCTGGGTCCACTGCGAATCCTGCAATGGCCAGCGCTATAACCCAGCCACCCTCGAAGTCACCTTCCGCGACCAGCATATCGGCGCCGTCCTCGCCATGACCATCGATGCCGCCGCCGCCTTCTTCGCCGCCCAACCCCGCATCGCCGCACCGCTCCAACTTATGGCCGACACCGGCCTCGGCTACCTACAACTCGGCCAACCATCACCCACCCTCTCCGGCGGCGAGGCGCAGCGCATCAAACTCGTCTCCGAACTCATCAAGGGAAGATCTATCAAATCCAAAATCTCAAATCTCAAATCTCAAATTTCAAATCTCTATCTGATCGAGGAACCCACAGTCGGCCTCCACCTGGAAGACATCAAACGCCTTATCGACATCCTCCACCGCCTTGTCGATGAAGGCCACACTGTTATCGTCATCGAGCACCACATGGCCGTGGCCGCCGAAGCCGATTGGATCCTCGACCTCGGCCCGGAAGCCGGCGATGGCGGCGGCCAAATCGTCGCCCAGGGCCCGCCCGAAAAAATCATCACCTCCAGGAAATCCCGCACCGCGCCGTTTCTCAAAAGCGCCCTGCGGCCATGAAGTTGAACGTGAACAGTCACAAAATCGTACTTTACATCTGGTACGGCTAAACGCATAGTTCACCCGCATGATTTCACGACCCTTCTGGCGGTAACGCATTGAGAAAGCATGGCGTGAGGCCCCGATTGTCTGGCTGGCGGGTGTCCGGCGGGCCGGCAAAACCACCCTGGCCGAGAGCCTCGGCTTAGGCGGCGTAAATAAATAATCTTGACAAACAGCTTAAGATTTCTTAAATGCTTCCTCGTGAAGGAAAACAATACCCTTATGCAGAAGTTTCAAGCGATTTGGCCGCATTTGGACGAGCGTGCCAAACGTATCACCGCC
>CAISTY010000063.1 GCA_903888515.1 Akkermansiaceae bacterium
CAACGTGGTTTCAGGCGTCGCTCCGCGACGCGATCCCTCATGTGGGATGCCGTAAACCGTGGGTTGAAACCCACGGCTACCATCATGCGGTCGCTCCGCGACCAAGATGGTGATCGGAGATCCAAAAAATGTGTATAAAGATCAGGGCCGCAATGGAGGGCGGGAACATGGGGGATGCTGCGCCGGGTGCTGGGAAAAGGAAGTGATGGAGGAGGGGGGGGGCGTATTGGGATGAGATTTTCATGGTGATAGTTCCTCGATTTCCAGATCCTTGTACCAGGCTTCACTCGGCTTGCCACTGTGGATCTGCAATCCGATGATGCCGGTTTGTTCGAGCTTCTCATCGGGCTCCGTGTAGTCGGCGGTCTGATGGCCGTTAATACGGAGTTGAATCCTCCGCCCCTCGCAGCGGATCCGGTATTCGTTCCAGTCATCCAGCTTGAGGACTCGCTTGAGCGCGTCCTGATCGGCCTTGACCAGCGTCTTGTTACGGCGTGCCTCGTCGTAAAGATTCCCCCATACCCCCGGCTCCCCGAGATCGGCCTGATAGCCTGACACTTCGTGGCTGCCCGGCACCCGCCTGCTGCGGATTTGCACACCGGCGTTGGTTTGCCCGCCTGCCAATTTGAACTTCAGGCACAACTCGAAATTCGCGAATTCACGCTTGGTGCAAAGGAATTCATTTCTGGGGATCGGTTGCGACAAACTTCCCGCGACGATGGCCCCCCCGACGATGCGGAACCATGCGGTGTCGCCCTCCCAACCGTCAAAAGTCGTGCCATCGAAAATCCGCCGGCGCACGGAGTGTGAGCGCAGGGCGGACGCGGCGTCGCGCAGGCGGCCGGGCAAATCGGCGGCAATCACCGCGTCTAACAAATCAGCGGCATCCTGACGTTTTCCATCTTTTAGCAGGATTCCCGCTGCTACGAGCGAGGCGTGGGCGGCGGCGGTCCGGTGTCCGGCCACCGGGGATTTCAGCGCGGCCCGGAGGCTGACGAGCGCATCACCGGTGGCGATTTTCCCGAGAGCCGCAAGTGCTTCGTCCGCCACTTCGCCCGCCGGGCCGGTCGCGAGCTTGCGTAATTCAGGCACCGCCGGAAGTTCGCGACGGACACCCAGCGAATCGATCACTCCGGCCAGAAGCCGCGCGCTGAGTTCGGGCATGGATTTCATCAACGCCCCACCAGCCACAGGAGCGGTGATCGTCTCCAGTGCGGAGCGGGCGTAGGTGGAGAGCTGCTCATCGCCTAACAATCCGGCGAGAGCCGGGACGGCATCGGCACCGCCGACAATGGCGAGTTGCTGGCAGGCGAAGGCCTTCTCATGTTTGGCGGCATTCGACGCCACGATGGCGGTCAACTCTGCGGAGGATGGGAAAGGGGCTTGCATGGTTGTTAGAATGATGGCTTTCAGGCATGCCACGGCGCGCGACGCGCCCGGCTGCGCATGCGGTTGGCTTCCTCATCGTTGACGAACGACTCCTTGGCTGGATCCAAGGTCAGTTTCCGGCCAAGCCGCCATGCGATGGCCGCAGCAAGGCAGGCGACGTGCGTTTTGCGCATCACCGATGAATTCGAAGCGGTGGTGCCGCGCGATTTGACGCAATCGAGAAACTCGCGGACGTGATCGGTCGGATCGGTTCCTGCCATGTCCCCGATGTGACTACCCGCAAGCAACGATGCGGGCTCGGTGACTATTTTCCCGGAATCACCCGCCTGGACCCATCCCTTGTCGCCATCGAAGCGCACCGGGCAGGTGCCGAGATTCAACCAGTCTCCTTCCCCGTTGTACCCGCCGAAGCGCATCACGAGTTTCACGCCATCGGCATAGCGGGCGTGGATGGTTGAACCGTCAGGCTCGAACTCCACCGGAGTGGTGCCATCCGCTCCGATCGCAGCCTGGCAGAGATCCACGGTGTGCGCCCCCCAGTCTAACAATCTTGCGCCGGCCTCGAAATCATGATGGCCGCGCCATCTGCCGCGCACATACGCGATGTTGTAAGGCCGCCACGGCGCCGGCCCGAGCCAGCGGTCCCAATCGATTTCCTCCGGGGCGGGTTCGGGTTCGGCGGGGAGCCAGTTATGGTTTTCCACAAGCTGGTTGATAGAGGCGTGGACGGTGTGAACGCGTCCCAGGCGACCGCTGCGGGCAAGTTCGATGGCATGACGGAAATTCGGCACATTGCGTCGCTGGGTGCCCGCCTGGAAAACCCGGCCGTAGCGTTGTACCGTGTCATCCAGTTCGGCGCACTCGGCGATAGTCAAGGCGCAGGGTTTTTCCGAATAGACATCCTTGCCTGCCTTGGCCGCGAGAATCGTGGCAAGCGCGTGCCAGCGATCACCGGTGGCGATCATCACCGCATCAATGTCATCGCGCCCGAACACTTCCAACAGGTCGGCAGTGGTGCCGCAGTCCTGATTGCCGTTGCGCCTGTCGACCATCATTTTCGCGGTCCGGGCATTGGCCTTCTGCACATCACAAACCGTCACGAACTGGGCTTCCGGATATTTGAGGAAGGTCTCAAGCACGTATCTCCCGCGGGGACCGATGCCGATGGCCCCCAGCACGATGCGGTTGCTGGGGGCGACTGTACCGTCGCGTCCAAGTGCGCTGGCAGGGATGATCATCGGCATTCCGACAGCTACGGCCGTGCTTTTCAGAAACTCCCGTCGATTTGGTGTGTACGTCATGACCTCAAGCGCGATCATGCCTATCCGACCCGCATTGCCAAGAAAGTTAGTTGGCAAATCCGGGGCGCATGACGAAAAAGTCAAAACCACGCGATCATGCCGTAAACCGGCGGGATGGAGACTCAAGGAGCGGCGGACTCCGATCCGCCGA
Source organism: Akkermansiaceae bacterium (assembly GCA_903888515.1). GTDB lineage: Bacteria > Verrucomicrobiota > Verrucomicrobiia > Verrucomicrobiales > Akkermansiaceae > Luteolibacter. Next base: position 2,842 of record CAISTY010000063.1, read on the forward strand.
TGCCCATGAAGCGCCAATGGGCCGATGTCAGCCACCTTTCATTGGCATCCCATGGGCATCCCATGGGCGAGGGCGATTCAGGAGATCGCCCCTCCTTGATTTTGTCATGCGTCCAGATCACCAGCGACCACCTGATGCGTGAAATGGATAGAGAGTTTCCGCAATTCGGCTTTGCGAATCACCAGGGATATGACACCCTGGCATATCTTGAAGCGCTTCGGATTCACGGCCATTGTTGCCATCATCGTCGCTCGTTGCAGCCGGTGGCTCAACTCGCCCTGCCGCTTGACGGGACCTGACGGCTGTCAGCGTGACCGGTCATGGATCGGCGCATATGGCGAACGGGTGGCGGCGGACTGGCTGCGCAGCCAACGCTGCACGGTGCTGGCACGCAACTTCAAAGGTCCGCGGCGCGGCGAGGTGGACATCGTCGCGCGGGATGGCAAATTGTTGCTATTCGTGGAAGTCAAAACCCGGCACGAAGGCACGCGCATCCGCCCGTTGGATGCGGTGGACAAGACCAAACAACAGCTCATCGAGCGGGGTGCCAATGCCTGGCTCAAACGTCTCGGCACCCGCGATCTGCCGTGGCGCTTCGACGTCATCGAGATTTATGTGGAGAACGGCAAAAAACCGCGCGTGAATCACGTGCGCGACGCGTTCTAGTGTAGCCCGCCAAGCAGATTGCATACTATTCGGAAACCCCTTCGATTGATGATTGCCGATTGTTGATTTTTGATTGTTGAAGTGACGGAACGCCATCTCAACATCCAATCAGCATTCAACAATCAACAGCCGAGCGGAGCGAGACAGCCTGCCGCAGGCAGCCCGAAGGGCGAGGCCGGCGGGCCTCGGCAATCATCAATC
>CAISTY010000064.1 GCA_903888515.1 Akkermansiaceae bacterium
GTTGTCCTGTGGCACACGCCCATATCAAGCGTCGCGACGCGACGCATCATTCATATCACCCTTGGAACCGTGGGTTGAAACCCACGGCTACCCTCCAGGGTCGCTCCGCGACCTTGGAAAACCAACCCGCGCTGAACACCAAGCGAGGAATCGTTCCCCGCAATTGTGTATAAAGACCAGGGTCTAGCCACCGGCTCTTCCAACGGCCTCCACCCCGAAAGCAAATTCCTGGCAATAAATCAGGACGGTGGATTCACCTTGACCCCGCTCGTGAGGGGACGCTGCATTGGAGTCCAGCGCCATGAAATTCCTCCCCCTGCTCCTTGTGTCGGCCATGTGTTTATGGGTCGCCCCGTTGCATGCCCGGCTCACCGGCTATTCCATGGGCGGTTTCGGAACCTTCGATCTCGTGGCCCGGGAGCCCAAACTCTTCGCCGCAGCGGTGCCGGTTGCGGGTGGCGGCAATCCCGCAACGGCCGGTGAGATGAAACGGGTTCCCTTCTGGGTCTTCCACGGCGACGCCGACACCGTGGTCGGTGTCGAGCAAAGCCGGAAAATGGTCGAGGCCCTCATTGTGTTGATCGGGAAGGACCACCTGCCGGACCGTAAACCCCGATGGCCAACAAGTTGAGGGATTTCCTAATATGATCTGAAAAACTGCTATATATGCTTACATTGGAATAATATGAAGACCGCAGTCTTTCTATCAGTTATTATCATATGCATCCAGAATGCATGCGCTCTGACTGTCTCCACAAAAGCCCTGATCGAGGCCGACTGGGAAAAACAGGAACAGATATCCCGCAATTTGATGTGCGATGATCCCAAAGCCCTGAGCGCCGTTCTAGAGCGTGGCCGTTTAATGATTTCCGATATGCGCGCCATCGGCGCTGACAGACCGGCATCCGGAGCGGAGTGCATTCTGAAACAGGTCGAACAGGAACTAAAGAAACCCCCGGGCTCTGCATCGCAGACAAGAGAACTTTACATGAAAGCACGCTGGGCATTGAGAGAACTTGCTTTCAGTAATCCCAAGATCGATTTCGACGAAATCGTATTCGTTAAACGTCAGTGGCCTCGAAACAACCACCAGTGCTCACACCGTGTTGGAGAAGCACAGATTCCAGGCGCAAACCTCTGCCTCCTGAAAGGACTCTCTCCCGACGGAAAGGTCAGCAACCTCCTGGATGAGAAATACGCGAAGGGCGGAATTGGCCGCTTTGATCTTTCTTACGACGCGAAACGTATCGTCTTCCCATACGCCCCGCCCCGCCCCACTCCCACCCCTTACGGATACGGGCAGCCGAATGTCCGTGGTGGTGCCTGTATCATGTACGATATCTACGAGATCGGCATTGACGGGTCCGGGCTCAGACAATTGACGGACAACCCCAATTCCGAGGATACCGAACCCATCTATCTTCCTGATGACCGGATCGCCTTCATGACTTCACGCGATGACCGCTTTGTACAGTGCGGCGACTGGGCCCTCACCTGCGGCATGTATGCCATGAATCCTGACGGCTCCGATCCATGCCGTATCACTGAACCCAAAGAGGGTGAGTTTTATCCCAACATGCTGGAAGATGGCCGCATCATGTATTCACGATGGGATTACGTAATGAAGGGATATAACGTCATCCAGCAGCTTTGGTCCGTCAACCCCGATGGCCGCGGTGCGGCACTTCTATTCGGCGACCACTACGCTTTTTCCATCGGTCCCATAGCATTTTTCGAGGCCCGCCAAATACCCGGTACAAGCAAAGTCATTTGTACCGGAGCCGCTCATCACAACACCGGAGTCGGACCCATAATGATCCTGGAGCTGGAACAGAACCGCGGCACACGCAGCTCGATGGTAAACGTTACTCCTGAAGTGGGCTACCCAGAGATCAACCCAAACGTGTTCAGGGAAGTCGCCTGCGAAGAACTGCCTGGCAAAGGCATATCCGGCACTAAAAACAACACAGGCTGGTACAGTTCCCCTTACCCTGTATCAGAAAAACATTTTCTTGCAGCCGCATCATTCGAACAAAACAACGCGGCCGCTCATGGATACGGCATTTACCTGATGGACACCCATCAGAACAAGGAGCTTGTATTCCGATTCAGCGACGCGTCGTGCTACTCACCTATGCCTGTTCGCTCCCGCAAAAAGCCCAGGGTCATCCCTGACCTGGTCAAGGGAATCGATCCACTTACGCCGGGAACATTGATCGTTACCGATGTCTACGAGGGCCTTGATGGTGTCGCGCGCGGTGAGGCAAAATACCTGCGCATTCTGGAAACGCATTCCAAGACTGTTCATACCGTTCCACAACGATGCGATGTGGGTGTTAACAGCGGTTGGGATATGCGTGGAGTTCTCGGCACTGTACCGATTGAGGAGGACGGCTCAATCCACTTCAAGGTTCCACCATACAAACAGATTTTTTTCGAAGTTCTCGATAAAGACTTCCTGGAGATTCGCCGTATGCGCAATTTCATGAATGTCATGCCAGGTGAAGTCAACAGCTGTGTCGGCTGCCATGAACCCTATGGTACCGCCCCCATAACTGCAAAAGGCCGGGCGATCATGGCAACATCACGCCCACCCTCGGAAATAACATCCCCGCCCTGGGGTACTGGCGGATTCAGTTTCAAGAAAATTGTTCAGCCTGTACTCAACAGGCATTGTATTCGCTGCCACGACGGTTCCGAGAAGAAGGACACTGCATTTGATCTGCGTGGAGGGAAAATGGTCAGTGCGCCAGCCGGGTATGATTGGGATCATGCCCATCACGCTCAGCACATGGTTTCCGACTCTTTCCTGGCACTGCTGAAATACGTAAGTTATATAAGGGTCGGCGGCTACCAGGGCGAGAAGCTTCCCCTGGCACCTAATGCTACTGGATCAAGACAGAGCAAACTGATGAAAATGCTCCAGAAGGGCCATAACAAGGTTGCTCTCGACATTGCCGAGTGGCGAGCTCTTGCCGCATGGATAGACTGCAACGCACCGTACTACGGAGGCTGGGACGAAATAGTTCTGCCAGCAGTCAAACCTGGAGAGACAATCCTTTCCCCACCCTTCATCCTCCAATCCCGATAAGGGTCCACTTGCCTTCGACCTTGCGGCTTGGCGGTAAAAATCTTCAATCCTCAATCCACTATCCACAATCCTCGATCTCTTCATCTTCTTTTCCTTTTCCTCTGGCCCTTTCTCCTTCAGCCACCATCCTTCATCCGTGTCCCGACGCACCCGTTTTCTCATCCTTGGCGCTCTGATGATCGCGGCTCTGGGTGGTGCCGCCTGGTGGTGGCGCTTCAGCCCGGCGCGCGAACCGGTCATCCGGCTGGTGCCGCGATCAGGTGGGCTCGACATCACCTTGTTGGCGTTGTCCGACCTTCACTTTGGCTCCACCATCTTCGGCCTGGACTCCAAGGGACATGAACAATGGATCGAGGCCATGCCCGTGCGCCGCACCATGGCCGACCACATGAAACGCATCGCCGGAAAACCCTATCCGACTGCCATCGGCGGCTCCGTCGCCCCACCGTGGAGTCTGCTCATCACCGGCGATCTAACGGAAGATGGCAAGGAGGAGGAATGGCACCAATTCACCGCCTTTTTCGGCATCCCGGCCGGACGGCCCGAACCCAAACCCACGGCGATCACCCAAGCGCCCGGCCCTGCGGACCGCATGCCGGTTTTCGAGTGTGTGGGAAATCATGACCGGAATCGCGGCGAATACGTCACCCGCCAGGTGGCCGCGCGCCACGGTGGCGATTATTACTCCATCGACTACGGTGACCTTCACCTTCGCCTCCTGGAACTCCCCACAGGACTACTGGTGGTGGTGGCATCACAAACAAATCAACAACCCCTCCGGCCATGACTCGCGCGCAATCCTCGAAAAACACGTGACGCGTGCGGCGATCGGCAGACCCGCCATCCCTTATCCCGTCCGTTAGCCCCGCATGAAAATCTGTTAGTCCGCCATGGATGACCTTGCTAGAGTCCTTGAAACCGAGAATGTGTTGTCGTTAGGTCAAATTCTTCGTCTTGCGTCTTGGGTCTTGTTGTCTTGGGTCTGAGGCGAAGCCTTGCTAGGAAAAGAGTAGCGCGGATGCGTCAGGCCCGGCCCGCCGTCTTGCCGCGCTGCTGGCAACGGGAGTGAACCTCAAAGGCGAAGTTGTCCAGCAGTTCGTTGTCCAACGGATCGCCGTTGAGGGTGAGGGTGAGCGAGGGCAGCCCCTCGCGCTCGGCGAGGTGGAAAAACTGCGACTCGGCGATTTTGTTGGGCATGCACTCGTGCGGCCCTGCGCTGACGACACCAGCGATGTGACGATGGCGCCAGGCAAGCAGCGGTTCACCCAGCGTAAGCACGGCCTCGCCCCGGAGCGCGTCGCTCAGGTAGGGGCGCGCGGCGGCGAGCACGGCGGCGGTGCGGTGCCGCGCGGGCCAACCGAGCGCGGTGTCCACCACCGCGCTTGCGGCCTGCCGGATGCGGGTCTTGGTTTGCGTGCCAAGCCGTGCGCCGAGTTGCCACCAATTGTGATTGAGCGCGACCTGAAAATCGGTGTATTCCAGCCACTCTTGGACCGGCGCGAGCCGCACCCGCAGGCCGCGCTGACCGAGGCGCGCGGCCACGTGGTCATTGGCGAAGGGCACGCAGCGCACGTAAATTTCGCCCACCAGCAGGACGGTCGGGCGCTCCACTCCATCGCGGACGGCGGCGAGTTGCGCCGCTGCTGTGGCGAGCAGGTCGCGCAGGCCGAACAATCGGCCGTTGGCTACTTGCCAGAGTGCGGCGGCGGTGGAGATGTTCTCCCCCGCGAGCTGTTCGAGAAGCGCGACCAACCCGCCGCGCGCATGCTGATAGATTGCCGCCGCCGCTCCGGGTTGGGTTTCCTCGGTGGCGACGGAAAGGGCGGCCTCGTTGAGCAGATCGGCGGTGATCATCCCGGCGAACGCCAGAATTCCGAGCGAAGGCGGAAACTCATCGAAGTAGGCTGCATCAGAAGGCGACCATAGCCGGATGCGGTCCTGCCAACCAAGCCGCTGGAGCACGATCTGGTCGAGCAGGCCGTAAAGCCCGAAGCGGCACGGACCGCAGGCACGCGGCAGCAGATAGACGAAGCGCTCGTCGGCGCCCGCCCGTTCGAGTCGCTGCAACAGGCTGCCCAGTGTGAGGGCCATCGGCAGGCATTCCTTGCCGGAGGTATGGCGGCGGCCAAGCCGCTGCGCGTCGCGGTCCGGCGGCGGCAGAGACTCGGCGGAAATGCCGCGACCGCGCAGGCAGGCCGCCAGCGTCTCGGAAATGTCGCTCATCCACGGCATCAACATCCGCTCGCCGTGGCCGAGCAGTTGGCGCAGCCCCACTTGGCTGGCCTTCGCGACGCTCAGATCATGCGGCGCGGCGGCAGCTTCGCGGCGTTGGCGATCCTGCGCCACGCAATGCAGAAACGCCTCGACGCGCGTCTTGGTGCCCGCGTCACCGGAGTGGCCGTCGGTTTCAATGATCGCAAACGGCTTGCCCGCCATCACATGCGCGTAGAAGTGGAGGTTGAAACTGTCCGGTCCGCAGGCATAGTTGCTACAATAGAGGCTGTATTGGCCGTCGGTTCGCCGGATCTGGTGGCTGGCGCGCAGGATCCGCTGGCCGTAAGCCCAATACATGGCATCAAACGACGGTGTTTCCGCGTCCACCCGATAGCAATCCAACGGAATCCCGATGGCCCCCTGTTCGCGCAGGATCGCGGGGACGTTGGAGTTCAGCACGTTGTTATGGATCGTGTAGGGGCGGCCCATCACGACCACGGGCGTGATTTCCTCCGCGGCGCAGAACGCAAGCGCCCGTGCGCCGAGTTCTGTGCAGTGTCTATCAAATTCCCGTTGTGCCGTGCTGGCGGTGGCGTGCGCCTGCTGCCAGGCGTTCCGGGGCATCCCGAACGAGGCCGCGATTTTCAAACAACTGGCGAGAAACTCCGGCGCATCCAGACCGCCGCTCAGGTCGATCACCGGCGAGATGATCGCGGCATTCTCGAAGCCCGCCAGATCCCAGCGCACGATGTCGGGGCTCGCCTGCACGACCGGGCAGGCCACCGAGTGTTGCTCGCCGTTGACTTTCGGCACACTGCGCAGCAGCGGCAGGAAAACATATTCGGCGACCGTTTCCGCCAGCCGGGCGGCGATGCCGTGATAGAGCTGCATCGGCGCGCAGAAGGCGACGTTAGCCCCGCGGATGCCGCGTTTGAGGTCGGCGTGACCGCCGCCGTGGAGCACCACCGGATCAAGTCCCAGCTCATGGAGAAACGTCGCGAAAAACGGCAGCAAGCCCTTGAGCGTGAACTCGTCGGTCATGGCCACCCGCCGGTTGCCGCGTGGCGCGGTGAGCCGGGCGAGCAGCGTGGTCACCAACTGTTCTCGTTCCCGGAATGGATCGGGTGCGAGATCGGGCAATTTCTTCTTGCGGGTGCCTTTGTCGTGCAGGGCGCAACCGCCGCCCCAGGTGAAGCCCAGCGTTTTTCCCGCGACCCTGGTGTGCAGCCGTTCGATGCGGCAGTGGTTGCCCGCGCCGCCGCAGCCGACGGTGGCCTTGCATTGAAAGGTGTCCTTGCCTTCGACGCGCGCTTCGAGAAACCGCCGGGCATCCAACGGTTCCGCCGCGCCCTCATCGAGTTCCTGCCGTGCGAGCAAGGCGATGCCGAGCGCGCCGACCGTACCCGGATTGGGTGGCACGATCACCTCGGCCCCGGTTTGCCGCGCGACCGCGGCGGCCAGCGCATCCGATGCAAAGGGCATGCCCTGGCAGAAAATCACCTGCCCGACCGAGCGGCTGCCCTTCACCCGGTTGAGATAGTTTTGGATGATCGAATCGTAGAGCCCCGCGATGATCGCATTGCGCTCCGTGCCGGCGCTGACGGCTTCGTCAATGACCTCCGCCATGAAGACCGAGCAATGCTGGCCGAGTGAAACGCCCTCGTCCGCAGCCATCGCCTCTTCCGCCAGATGGACCACATCACGGATGCCGGGAAATTTCCGCCCCTGTTCCTCAATGAACGAGCCGGTGCCCGCGCTGCACGCCTCGTTCATCGCGCAATCGCTCACGCGGCCGTTGGTGAGCCGGATGTATTTGGCATCCTGCCCGCCGATTTCAAAAATCGTATCCACCCGCGGGTCGTGGAAATGCGCCCCGGCGGCGTGGGCGGCGATTTCGTTCAATATATATACAACCTCCTTGCCATAGCACGCCGTGAGCAGGGAGCCGACGATCTCGCGACCGCTGCCGGTGGTGCCGAAGCCGCGCAGTGGACACACGGCGGCCGATGATTTGGTGAATGCCAGCAGCAACGCCTGGGCCGCGCCCACCGGATCGCCGCCGGTCGCGCGATAGGCTTCCCACACCAGTTCGCCCGAGGCGATTTCCAGCGCCACCGCCTTGGACCCGGTGGAGCCGATGTCGAACCCGAGGATCACCGGAGGGGCGTTTCCGTTGAGGTAGAGGAGCGGTCGCGGCGGCATGCGGTGGACGTGGCCGCGCCAGTCTGCGAGCGCCGGCAAGCGCTCGAGTTTCGCCAATTCAGGCGGGTGCAACAACCCGTCGAGCGGCGGCACCGGCACGGCTTGCGCCGCAGCGATGAGGGCACTGCCGAGCGCCTCAAAATACAGCCCGTCATCGTCCGCCAACGGCACCAGCTCCATATCGAGCGCCACCAGCTTGCTGCGGAAAGTCGCCCGCACTCGCGCTGAACGCGCCACGCCGCCGAGAAGGGCCACGCGGCGCGGACTCAGTTCGGGTTTGATGAGCACGAGCACGTTCTCGCACACCGCATCGAACAGTCCGGCCAGAATCGCCGCGCGATCCTCGCCTTTGTTTGCCAGATGTGTCATGTCGGTCTTGAGGATCACCGGGCAGCGGCCCGAGAGCACCGCGGGATGTTCAACGTCGGTGCAAAGCTGGCTGGCTTCTTCAATGGTGAGCGAGAACCGCTCGATCAACTGCCGCAGGAAATTTCCGGTGCCCTGCGAACAGCGGCTGTTCTCACGGAAGACCTCCAGCCCGTGGTCGCGCAACTCCAGAATGGAAAACCCGTGGCTGCCGATCGACACCAGCGTGACCGGTTCCTCGCCCAGCAGAAAGCGCGCGCCAATGAGTTGCGCCTGTTTCGTCGGCACCCGCGGCAGTTGCAACTGGCGGCTAATCCGCCCGCTCGCCGCCGCACCGGCCACGCCGCTCCAGTCCCATCCGCCTAACAACTCCAGCAGCCGCACGCCGGGCTCCTTGTGGTGCTCCACGCAGGCGCGGCGCGTCCACCGCAGCCCGTCCGCCTCACGCACGAGTTCCACTACCTTGATCGTTTCCGAGCCGAGGTCGATGCCGATGAAGCGGGCTGGCGGAGGCGTGGCGCCTGATGGAGCGGGGGAGGAGGACATGTCAGTGAGAGTAACAGGGGTGGCGCGCATGAGAAAGCCAAAACGGGGCTCTCAGAGCGGGAAAAAGAAGGTCTTCTCCGGATGTGCCAGTCGATTCCCTCCCGCGCCCCATGGCTGGCCCGGGACGCGGGGGGGGGGACATGATTATCGACCGGAGACTTTGAACAGGCCGTGGCCATTGCTGCGACCGTGGCGGGGGGAATAAAAGGCGATGAGTTCCTCGACCGCCCGATCTGCCACGATTTGATGGCCGGCGGTGGTCGGATGGACTCCGTCCCAGAACAGGTAGCCATCCGCATCATCGTCGGAATCGATGGCCATTTCAGTAGCGTTCACCAGTCCAAAGTCCCCGGGATCAGCGGCGACTTCGCGGATCAAACCAGCGGCATCCAGGCGGATGGTCCGGATGCCGGCCCCTTCCAGAGAATCCAAGGCCGCGTCCAGATAATAGTTATAGGCATCCGTGAGGCCGGATAATTGTGCGCTGTATTGCGGACCTTGCGCCAGACCAAAGGGCGTTAGACCGAGGTCGGGCAGGTTGACCACCAGAATGTGGCGGGCTCCCCGCTTGGCAAGCGTGGCGACAGCTTCCGCCGTGTTTTGAATGGCTTGATACACGGTGAAATCCATATCACCGCCGAAAGTCAGCGTGGTGAAGATGTCGTTGGCACCGATCCACACGATGTAGAGGGCTTTGGGGTCCAGCCGGCCGGGGCCGGAGTCATTCAGGAAAGTTTGGATTTGCCACTGCAGCCCGGTGCCTTCCAGCTCGGGGATTCCGTAGGCAACGGAGCTGAAGTTCCCGACTCCGGAGCATGCGCCGGCGACGGCGTACTGGTTCTCCGGCTGAAGTTCCATGCCAAGCGTTTCCGCCAGATACTCGACCCACAGCGGGCCGTTTGAGATCCGGCCGCCGGCGTTCGGGGGACTGGCGGGGTAATCGCCGCCGGTGAGCATGAATGCGTTGCCGGTGTCCAACAGGCTATCGCCGAATGTGTTGATATGCGAGAACGGCTTGTTTGCGGCGGCGGTGCTTGTGGCGAGGACCAGCGAGGCGGCGAGAGCTCGGGCGCTGTTGCGGACGAGCGGTGTTAGTTTGATGGGGTTCATGGTGGTGCTTTCTTTTTGTTTGTTGTGATCGACTCCGGGCGATCTTCCGTGCCGGGAAGGGATGCTTTCTTGAAAATTCCTTCCGCCTTTCATCCAATCCGGAAATAGCCGCACAGGTTACGGACGCGGCAGCATTATTTTGGAAATTAATCATCAAGATAAAGGGGCACGTGCGGTCTAACGAGTGCTCCGGAATTCCGTCTCCCCATTCCCATCACCAGGAACCGGCGCGGCTGGTTACGCGGGAAAGTGATTCGTTTGCCTTCCCATGGCGACCCGCCCGTGATATTCCTCATGACACGTTGTGGAACCCGGCGGCTGCGCCGAACCCTTTCCCGACCTTCCGCATGAGCGATCCCCTTTCCTGTCCCCAATGCGGTACTCCGCTGACCGCAGGCACCGTGCAAGCGCTGTGCCCCCGCTGTCTGTTGCGGCTTGGCATCTTAGGCAATGAACTGCAGGACGGCGCGGCGGACCCGTTCGCTGATGCGCCACGCGAAGCGCCGGGCACCGTGATCGAACGATATAGGTTGTTAGAAGAAATCGGCGAGGGCGGGTTCGGGATCGTCTATCTGGCAGAGCAGACGGCACCGGTGAAGCGCAAGGTGGCGCTCAAAATCCTCAAGCCCGGCATGGACACGCGCGAAATCGTGGCGCGCTTCGAAGCCGAGCGCGAGACACTGGCGCTGATGGACCATCTCCACATCGCGCAGGTTTACGATGGTGGCGCGACCGCGAGCGGGCGACCGTATTTCGTGATGGAACTGGTGAAGGGAACGCCAATCACGAGCTATTGCGCCGACCGCCAACTCTCCATCCGGGCGCGCTTGGAGTTGTTCCTCGACGTGGCCGCCGCCGTGGGCCACGCCCACCAAAAAGGAATCATCCACCGCGACCTCAAGCCGTCAAATATCCTGGTGAGCGAGCACGAGGGCAAACCGGTCGTCAAGGTGATCGACTTCGGCATTGCCAAGGCGGTTTCCACAGAGCTTGCGGACCGCAAGCTGGTGACAGCATTCGGACGCATGCTCGGCACGCCCCAATACATGAGCCCGGAACAGGCGGAACTCAACGCGCTGGATATCGACACGCGCAGCGACATTTATTCACTGGGAGTGCTGCTATACGAGCTTCTAACAGGAACGACCCCGCTGGATACGGCGACCTTGCGCAAGGTTGGATTCACCGAAATGCAGCGGATGATCCGCGAGGAAAAACCCGTCAAACCCAGTCTGCGGATCACCTCCCATCATCATCAGAAACGGACCGGCGACGAAGGTGGCGTGACTCCATGGCGAAGCACCGCGCCGCTCGCCCGTGACATCGACTGGGTGGTGATGCAAACGCTCGAGAAGGACCGCAACCGGCGCTACCAAACCGCCAACAGCCTGGCTCTGGATGTCCGGCGTTTTCTTGACGACGAACCGGTGTCGGCGTCCCCCCCATCAACCACTTACCGCTTCGGCAAGTTCGCCAAGCGGCACCGTTTCGGGGTCGCTTGGACCGCCGTCATCAGCGTGGTGGTGATCGCAGCGGCGGTCGGCATGACATGGCTGTATTTAGATGGCCTCAAAGAAAAATTCAAGGCCCTCCTGCTGCAGGTGGAGGCCAATCGGTGGAGCGACAAGCCGGGGCGGCGCTTCGAGGCCTTCGACGCCCTGCGGAAGGCCGCCGCCATCCCCTTCGCATTGCGCGTGCCTAACAACCTGAAGCGCCTGCGGGACTCCACCATCGCCTGTCTGGCGATCATCGACATGCGGCCGGTGGATTCCTGGCTAGGCAATGCCGATTATGATGTGAGGGTTGTACCGGACGGTTCGCTGACCCGTTATGCGATCGCCTTTCGCGATGGCCGCATCGCCATCCACCGTTACCCGGACCGGAGCCTGATGTTGGATCTGCCCGGCGACGGCCAGGCGGTGCACCCGGTGCTCCGCTTCAGCCCCAACGGCGACGGCTTGGCCACAGCTTGCGGAACGAATCAAGAGTGGGAATTGAAACTGTGGAATCTGCAGCAAAAACCCGCGACGTTTTGTGCTGCAGGTCGTGGCATCCATCAGGCCTTCGATTTTTTTCCGGATGGGAAGTTATGTGTCATCGGCCGGCCGGATGGCAACCTGGCCACCCTCGATGCCGCAACCGGAAAAACCCTGCGGCAGGTTTCCCTAACCAGAGCACCGCATGCGGTCCGGGTCAGCAGGGATGGCAAGTGGTTGGCGGTTAGCCTGCCCGGGACGGGCGAACAGCCGGATCAAGTCGCAATTTTCGACGCGGCGAACGGCCAGCCGCGGTCAGCACCGCTGGCGTGTTCGGCACGCGCCCTGGCCTGGAGCCCGGTCGATGATTCGTTAGCGGCGGCCTGCACGGACCATGTGCTGCGCGTCTGGCATGCGCAGGACTGGGAGGCAGGAGCGCTCGAACTGCGCGGCCACACCGCCGTGGCGGATGCCGTGGCTTGGAGTCCGGACGGCAGACTGCTCGCATCACAATGCCCGGATGGCACCATCCGGCTCTGGGACCCGTTCCTAGGGACTGCGTTGAGCAGGCATTCGGGCCGGGGCGATGGACTCGCGTTTTCGGCCGACGGCAAGCGGCTCGGGATGCTGCGTGAGGGTGCCACTCTAACCGTCATGGAAGTTGAACCCGGGGATGTTTGTTATCGGGGCCATGGTCACTCCGGGGAGACCGGCACCTTTGACGGAGTGTGGAACAGCAAGGGAACGCTGATGGCGACGAGCGGCGATGACGGCGTCCGACTCTGGAATCGCGAGGGCCGACATCTGGAAACCCTCAAGGTGCCACAGGCGCGGGGCATCGCGTTTGCATCCGTGCCATCCGATGCCTTGTTCGTCGCCTCCGCCACGGGTCTCTCCCGGTATCCCATGGTCAGCAAAGTGACCGCCGATGGCCTCGTGATCACGTTCCAAGCACCGGAACCGATCGGATCCTTCCGCGCCTGCATGCAGGTGTCCCTATCAACAGACGGCACGTTGCTCGCAGTGGCAGGTCGCCGCGCCGATCTGCTAGATGACGTGGCGGCGATTTGGTTAGTCGATCTGCCACAGGGCGCGCCGCCACGCCGCCTCGGCGGCCCGGCGGGAGTCGCCTTCTGCGAGATCAGTCGCAACGGCAAATGGCTCGCCGCCGGAACCTGGCAGGGCAATGGAGTCCGCATCTGGTCGTTGCCGGATGCCGTGGCGTTGCAAGATCTGCCGCTGATCCGCGGTTCCGCCAGGGTCGCCTTTTCCCGTGACCCGGACGTCAACCGCCTGGTGACCGGCGACACCGAAGCCTATCGGTTTTGGAAAACCGGCACCTGGGAACTGGAGCGGGAGATTTCCAGTGCGATGGGTGGGCACCACGGCATCATGGCATTCAGCCCGCGCATGACGGCCCTCATCATCGCTTGCCAGCGGGCGGAATTGAAAGTCCTCAATCCCTTCACCATGGAAGAAGTATCGAGCCCGGACTTCGACCGCGAGTCGCCGCTGTGTTTCGATTCCTCCGGCAGACTGATGATCACCACCGGCCAGTCAGGCGGCATCTTCTTCTGGAAACTCGATGAAGTTAGAGCCCACTTGGTCGGGATGGGCTTGGATTGGAAACACATGCCGGAGTTTCCCAAGGAGTTGCCGTTACCGGTGGTGCGCCGCGTTGTTGTGCCAGCCGCCTCTGCTGATAGATAACGGCTCACGGCGCTTGGAACACCGAGAACAAGTGCCGTATTTCATCGTCGATTTCCTCCTCGGAGGTAACGGTTTCCGCGATGGCGTGGCGCAGCGCCGTGCGGAATCCCTGCCGCAGGCGGTGGGCGGCGGCCTTGACCGCGCCTTCGGTGAGTCCGTGACGGGCGGCGATATCGTCATAGGCGGCAATCGTGACATCCAGGCTGATGAGTCCTTTCAAGTCCTCGAACAAGGCACCGCGGCCGCTGTGCTCGGCGTCGCTCCGCACTTCGGCCAATGCGCCATCTAACAATTGCAGGGCCCACTGGCGCTCGAATTCGAGCTCGGGCGTGATCTGATGACCGGGCTCGGCGATGTAGTTACCCTCGGCGCGCGCGAAGTCGAGCGACAGCGGGGGCGTGCCGCCACCGCGTTTGGCAGCGCCTGATTTTTCGTGGGCGTTGATCATGTAACGGGTCAGCGCCTTGAGCAGAAAGGTACGCAAACGCCCCTTTTCAAGCGCCACCGAATCGATAGAACCGCGTGCTAACAACTCGGTGAAAAACCCCTGGGTGATGTCCTCGGCATCGGCCGGGGATTTCCCCTTGCGGCGGACGAAGGCATAGACCGGCGGCCAGTACAGGCCGCAGAGTTCGTTGAGCGCGTGGTGTGCCTGCCGCCCCTTGCCCTGGGCCGCCGCGACCATCGTCCAGCGAGTGACGGGAAAACGGGCGGAACCCATCTCGGATTGACGGTCATCCATGATCATGTGATTTGTGATTGGATAGTGTCTGGGAAAAAATTCCCGATCAGCACACCAGGGTTGCGACGCAAAGTCCACACGAACACAACGGACCTGGCAACGGCTATTCAACAGTTTATCAAGGAGGGGCGGACACCGAACCGCCCGGCCCATGAAGAGTAAATGCATCGAACTGAACACAGACAGCGCGCTTGAAGGCGGCGGATCATTGGCGGCGAGTCTGGAGACTCGCGGTCCGGCGCAAGACACGCAAGCGCAACTGGATTCCTGATTATTTGTCTGATCAATGGTTTATGATCAATGGTTTATGAGCTCTTGGTTTGTTGTTAGTGAATGGAGGATTGGTTTACCCGGAAAATTGGTTTTGCAGGGGAAGAAGGAAATGCGGAGTTCGCTGGCGATCACGCGCATAAAAGACCGAAAATAGGCTTGATTCTGGCAGAGGAGATGCCAAATTGAGGCGCAAAATGGAATCAGTACGACGATTTTTCACACCTCCGGTCGATCATTTTTTTCTGCTCGGTCCACGAGGGACGGGCAAGACGTGGTGGACTCGGCAAGAGTTTCCCGAGGCTTTGCGGGTGGATTTGCTGGATCCTGAGATACTGCGTGCGATGGCGGCGCACCCGGAACGATTGCGGGCACGGGTGGCAGCCATGCCAGGGGTCAAGCAAGTGGTCATCGACGAGGTGCAGAAGCTGCCCGAGTTGCTGGAAGTGGCGCATTGGATGATCGAAGAGAAGGGCGGA
>CAISTY010000065.1 GCA_903888515.1 Akkermansiaceae bacterium
ACGGATTCCACACAAATGACCGTATCACCAGTCACAACCATGCATCACCAACAAAATTCAGAGACGCACCAATGCCCATGAAATCAACGAAAGCCGCACCAGTCACCACATCCGACCCCGATCGGACATCAGGATGTCCAGCTCGCTGCATTCACTCTTCATGGGCCGGGCGGTTCGGAGACCGCCCCTCCTTGGTAACTGTTTCATCGGTATAGGCGGACAGGAATGTCCGCACTCCTTATGGCACCCGGCGATTTCACGCCAGGCCTTTGCGGCGGCGGAGCCACCACTCGGCGCACAGCAAGCCTAACAGCAGCGCGGCGGCTAACGGATGGTTCCAGATATCGGTGACCACCTCGCGTTCGGTTAGGCGCTTGGGTTTGGGGAGCAATTCGAGCCATTTGTCGCCCTCGCCGCGGGCGCAATAGGCACCGCCGCTTTGGCGGGCGATGGCGCGCAGGAAGTCCGTGTCGGGAGTTTCGCTGCGGCGTTCCTCGGGCGAGGCCGCCACGGCGATGCGCATGTTGGAGCGGGCTTCGCCGCCGTCCCATGTGGCCTGTGCCTCGACCTCGTAAACGCCGGTGGCGGCGACCTCGATTTCACCACGAAAACCGTTGACCCTGCGGTTGTCCGGGTTGCGCCAGACGGCGGCTTGCAGCACTAACGGTTTTGTGATGCCCGACGGATCCTTGACGGATAGATCCAGTGTGTTGAAAGGAGCCTGGCCTTTGCCTATCCACTCAGCTTGGAGGGTCACCCTGTCGCCTTGTCGATAAAACGGGTGCGGCGAGGTGAGTTCGATGCGTCCGCCGCTTTGCAGACCCTCCTGATCGGGGGCGAGCCAATCGAGCAACTGCCCCCAGAACGTGTCGTAGGCGGAAAGCCTGCCGGTCCATCCCGGAGCGGCGATGCGCCAGCGCCAGAGGGTATCGCTGAGCACCACGGCGACGCGACCGGCAGCTTGTTGTTTCACCACGACTAACGGACGTGCCTGTCCGTCGGCGATGGACTCCATGAGGACTTGGGCATTGCCCGCCACGCCGGTGGCCAGATTGGCGCCTTGCAATGCCGGGAAATCCTTGACTGCCTCGAACAACGGACCGAACACCGGATGGCGTAATCCCACATCGGTCAACTTCACGCCAAAGCGCCCGTCGCGATGCGGCGCGGGTGTCGGCACCGGCAGAATCCTGCCGAGGGTCGCAGCCGCCAGCGGCGAGCCTAACAAGTTAGGTCCGCCCAACACCACCAACCCGCCGCCCTTGCCCGCGTAATCGGCGATGGCCTGCCACTGTGCCGGGTTGAGCGCATCCGGGCTCACATCCGCTAGAATCACGGCAGCGCGGGAGGCGAGTCCTGCGGCACTGAGATCGAGCGTGTCTGTGGCGGCCCCCGTGGCATCGCCCAGACTGGCCCAGCGGCCGTCCTGCCAACGGGCATAACTGTCGAGCCGCACGTTGCGGTCGGTGGTTAGAGCGCGGCGCAGGAATTTCCCCTCGAATCCCAGCGTGTTGGTGAGCAACAACACGCTGCGTCCTTCCTGGCGGACCGCCACCACGAACGGTTGCGATTTCGCTGATGCGTCCGCTGCCGGGTCGGTGACCCGCAATTCATAGGCATAACTGCCGGGACGCTCGGGTTTGAGCGGCAGGATGGCTTCCATCACATCGCCGCGGCGCATGCAGCGCACGCGTTTTTCCGTTAGTTTGCGTCCCTCGCTCCACAATTCGACAGGGATGTCCTTGCCGTTCACGCCCCAGCCTTGGAGCACGACGCGCACGCTGGTTTCGGCGCCGGCCACCGGGCGGCGCGGGGGTTCCACTTGCCACACCGTCACGCGTGTGGTGGTGGCGGTGCCCGGGGGTTCCACTTCCATCACCCAGCATGGCACATGCAAGCTAACAGGCGGGCCGCCGCCGGTGTCCAGGCCATCGGAAATCAGGACGACGCCGGCCGCTTCCTCGCGGCCCCAGCGTCGCGCCCAATCATCAAGCGCGTTGTTAATGCGGGATTCGGTGCCCTTGAACTCGATTTCGTCCGGCATGGTTTCCTGCAACCCGCGGGCGATGGAAAAATACCGCAGGTCGCAGGTTTCGCGCGCTTTGCGGAATGCGGCGGAGTGCAGCCATTCGCGGGCGGCCTTGCTGCGCGGAGCGTGCGCCGGGCCGTCGTTCATGCTTTGCGAGGCATCGACCAGCACACCGACGAGCGGCCGCTCGACCACCGCTTCGCGGCGTCGGAATTGCGGTTGCAGCAACACCCATGCTAACAAAATCGCGGCGGCACCGCGCAGACCGGCCAGGCAGGCGGCGCGCAGCCGGTTGGAATCGTGGCGCAAACCGGCGAAGGTCCACGCGGTGATCCCTAACACCGCAGCCGACAGCAGCCAGAAAACCATGTGGGTGGTCATGTGTCGGCCCTCCTTCCCGGCATCCGCGCCCGGTTAGTCACGGGTGCGGCGCCACCCGCCGCCGCCTCGCGCCGCTTGGCCGCCACCGTGCTGGCCCACCCTTCCATCATGAATATCAGTGCCGCCGCCGCGAGCAACCACGGCCACAACGGAACCTCGCGGCGGGTTTCCTCGCGCCACTCGCGGATGCCCTGCTCGCCGGCGATCAGACGGCCCGGCAGCATGGCTTGCAACTTCGCGGAATCCACGGGTCGCAGATCGGACTCGCTGCGGCGGACATTCACGGCACAGCGCCAGCAGGTTTTCCCATCTTTTGAAATGGCGTCGAACAAGCCGCTGCGCAGCGCACGGGATGCCGGACTGCCGTCATCGGCGACAGGCCAGGCGGCGTCTCCCGCGATCTTTGTTAGATCAGGCCATGCCTCGCCCACCCAACACGCGGTGGTGGTTTGCATGGCAAGTTCCTTGGCGCGGGCCAGTTGTTGGACCAGTGGCACGAAGACCGCGGATAACGGCAGATCCCCCCATGTGCGGTCGGCGCTCGCATTGAGCCACAGCACCCGGCCCTTGCCATGGACCACCTCGACTAACAAGGGAATTTCGCCCGCCACCGAAGCCAACACTTGCGCGCCGGCGGCGGGCGCACAATTCCTAACTGTTTTTTGGGGCAATGGCGGGAAAGCGGTTTGTTCGCTCCAAACCCCGTCGAACAATGGGTGGGCGGGCACCAGCAGACGGGTTGCCATGCGTCCTGCGGGCAATGGGGTTTCCGCTCCCGCGGTCACCGGCCAATCCGCGGGCAGGGGATCCGGCTGCGAATCGCCGGTGACCACCACCGTGCCACCCGTAGCCGCGAAGTCCATCGCCTTCGACCACGCACCCGCGCCCGTGACCGCCCCGCCGGTGAACCAAAGTGCATCGAAGTCCGTGGTTTTATGTTGGCTCCAGGCATCGGCTTCGATGGCCAGCGCCTTGCCCGCACCCCCTGCCGTCAACGCGCGTGTTAGAAAAAACGACGCCCGCATACTGCCGCCCATGCCGCCACTGCGATCCACCACCAGCACATTCAATGCGCGGTGCAGGGGCAAGGCAAAGCACCAGCGGTCGTCACATGTCAGCGCGTCACCTGCCAGCGCCAGTTCGCCTGTTAGGACCGGCCCCTCCATGACCGGCACGGGCAGGGACAAGGGCACGTCCAGCGATCCCCCGGCGGCAATCTCCACCGGCTTGCGCAACAGCACCTGGCCACCGATCCGGCATTCCAACAGATCATTCACCGCCGCGTCGCCGTGGTTCACCAGCCGCGCCGCACCAGTGAGCAACGCCCCTTCGCGCACCGACCGGCCGTCCCACTCCACAGCCGCAACACTTATGTTGGATGCCCGCACGCTATCAGGCGCCAGCACCACCAACTCCACACCACTGCGCTGCCATGCCCGCCGGAAAAATCCATCGGCGGGCCAGTCCCATGCGGCGGGCTGGTTGTCGGTGATGACCACCAATTCCTTGCGGCCCACGCCACGGGTATCCGCCCACTCGCGGGCCGCATTGAAAACCAAGGCCAAATCCGCCGCGCATTCCGAACTACCCAGTGCATCGAGTTTCCGCAGCACCTGCCCGCGATCGGTGATGGGAACCGGAACCGGTTGCTCCAACCTGTCTGTTAGAACCCACAGCGCCACCGCATCCGTGCGGTCGATCCCGTCCATCCATTCGCGGGCCAGCCGTTTGGCGGCATCCAGCCGGGATCCGGCATCGCCGCGCCAGCCCATGCTGGCCGTGGCATCGATCACCACCACGGATTCCACCGAGCGTCCCACTCCGAACCATGTGCCACGCGAGCGCACGACCGGTCGGGCGAACGCGGCCGCCAGCAAGGCCACCAGCAACATCCGCAACAGCAGCAAGCCGGGATCCTCGACCCGCGCCTGCCGTTTCATCCGCGCCGCCGCCATTTTCAAATACCTCAACGATGGAAACTCGACCGGCGTCTGCCGCCGCTTGCGCCGCAGGTGCAACCATAGCGGAACCGCCAGAACGGCGGCACAAGCTAACAGAAATGGCGAGAGGAAACCCATGGGGAATTTCGGAAAACATCAACCGCCGACGGGCAGGGCATCGGAATTGAATCTGATCATTGTTGGCGACGATGTCCATCATTTGCCCTGTCGTGATTTTTCCGCCTGTTGACTCATCATTATTGACACCCGGGGAGGGGAGGCAGGGGGAGGCAGGAACGATCTTCTTGAACAAATCTTCTTGGCGCACCGCGACAATCGCATAGCTTGATTGCAGCCATGAAAACCACCACCGGACTAATTCTCCTTTTTTTGTCACTCGCAACACTGCACGGGCAGGCGGAACCCGCCACCACAGCGGCGGCGCTCAAGGAAAAACTCATCGCATCCGTAAAGGCCGACATGGAAAAAACCGGCGGGAATGACGCGCGGGTTTCGAGTTCCCTGTCCCGTTTTCTCCTCGGCCTGCAGCAAATTCAGCCTGATGAATCCCACCGCGACACGGAGTTTCAGCGGCTGGGCATGTATCTTCCCGACGGCTCGGTTTCCGATCAAACGCGCACACTGCTGGAGTCCTACTCCAAGCAGGTGAATGCCGAAGCCGAAGCAGCGCGGGAAAAATTTCTCAAGGAAGTAGATGAAACGGGCCGGGCATTCATCAAGCGGGCGCTGGCATCCAATGAACCCACACAAATCGCGACCATCGACGCGGAGGTCCAGGACTGGGCCAACTCCCTTTCGAACAAAGCATTCCGCGACAGCAGCAAGGTGAACAGCCAGATATACGGCCTGAAAAACTGTGTGTCCTCAATGACGAAGTTCCAAGCCGCCCGTGCTGATGAAAACTGGCGCAATGCCGCGAGCCAGTTGGAGCAGTTGCGCGAATGCTTCTCCAAGATTCGGCAGTTTCTCCCGGCCGAGGAGGCGGAGACCTATCTCGAAAACGCGCGCAGAAGCATCGGCCTTCTTTCCCGCAAGGAACTCCAGGCCACCTTCGAGAAGACACTGGATGAACTCTTCAATGACGCGAATCAGGACCGCTTGGATGAAATTTCCGACCAGATCCGCAAATACCACCAGCTTTGCGGCTCATCCTCGTCGTCTTCCGCCATGATGGCCATGTCGGCCCGCTGGCAGCAACTCAGTTCCCTGGCATCCATATTCATCCAAAACGTCCAGATCGTCCAGAACGGCGGGGCCTCAAGATTCTCACCCGAGCAATGGCTCCGCTCCAATTCGGAATCCAAACCCGTCATGCCCCGGGCGGAAATGATCAACCGACTGAAAAACTACAAGGTCCGGGTGATTGGAGAAAACGGCCACGTGGAGCCGATGTATGATGACATCAAGGACATCCTTGGCCGAATCCGAAACCTTGGCGATCTTCAGAAGGAATTGCCCGCCTACCAAAAAGCCGCGCGTCTTTCCTCCTATGAATCCGAATCCGGCAACTGGTCAGCCATCATTCCCGCCTTGAACTATTACGCCGACTTGTATGCGAAACTGGAAACCGGCGGCGCGTTCGTTCTTCGGAGTATCAACAATCCCTATTCGCCGGATTCGATGCGCTATTACCCACAAGCCGCCAAGGACCTCGCTGCGGAAAAAATCATCCCCCTCAAGAATCAGGCCCAGTGGATGGTCCTCCAGCGCTTCTTTCCCGAGATCAAGACCAACGGGGCGGATCCCGATCCAACCATCAAAGCCCTGCTGGAAAAATCCATTTCCGCCAAAAACTTCGATGCCGTTCTCAACCTCAGTCAAACGGTCGCCTGCTTCTCTCCAGACCAGCAATTGCTTGCCCCTTCCGAAATCACGGCCATCCAGCATTATCTCGCGGGAATCCGCCAGGACGACCAACTCTCCGAGCCCCGGCTTGCCACCTGCTATCTCCAGAAAGCCGCCGTCATCCGCTCATCCGTCATTCCGGTGGAGAATCTGAAAACGCGCCTGCAAAAACTCAAGCGCGACTTCCCCGCGGATTACGAAAAGGGCACGGATGATTCATTCCGGCCGGCTCCAGAGGAACCCTCTCGTCTTCCCTTGTTGCTGAATGTTCCAGCCGCAGCGAAGTAACCTGAACGAATTGTGTATAAAGATCACGGTCCGGCCAACGGCTTTTCCATCGGCTTTTCCAACGGCCTTGATCTCAGCAAATTCCAAACTATAATACGTTTCTGAAGTCCACCATGCCATCGGAAGCCGGATACGGGGTTAATTTTAAACTGGGAGCCAGTTATTGCGGATGATTGCAAGAATCCTGATAGGCATGATGTGGTTGTTTTCCGGGCTGGGCGGCTTCGGCAAGACCGTGCTTGAGGAGGTGGCGAAAGGATTCGAACGTCCGGTATGGGCGGGCATGCCAGCGGGTAGCGAGGGGAAACTGTGGGTGATGGAACAGGCGGGGCGGGTTTGGATCGTGGATTTGGCGAGCGGCAAACGGAGCGATCCGGCGTTTCTTGACATCCGCGGAGAGGTTAGCCGCAAAGGCAACGAGGAGGGGCTGCTGGGACTGGCATTTGCGCCGGATTTCGCCACGAGCGGGCGGTACTATGTGAATTTCACCGACAAGGACCATTTCACCCGCATCATGCGGTTCACGACGGCCACCCGCACCACGACCAACCCCGCGACCGGTGAAGTGGTGCTGCGTTTCAAGCAACCGTACGAAAATCACAATGGCGGCTGGTTGGGATTCGGACCCGACGGCATGCTCTACATTGGAAACGGCGACGGCGGCTCGGCCAACGATCCGGAACAGCACGCTCAGTCGCTCGACACGTGGCTGGGGAAAATCCTGCGGATCGATGTTGCGGTCCCGACCGGCTATCGGGTTCCGGGGGACAACCCGTTTGTCGGACGTGACGGGGCCAAGCCGGAAATATGGGCATACGGCGTGCGCAACCCGTGGCGCTGCTCGTTCGACCGCCAAACGGGTGACTTCTGGATGGGCGATGTGGGACAAAACAAGTGGGAGGAGATCCATTTCATGCCGCGTGGCAAAGGCGCGGGCGCCAACTACGGCTGGCGGCTGCGCGAGGGGTTGGTGGAAACCCCCGCCAAAGGCGTCGGGGGCGAGACACCCAAAGGTGCTGCCGAGCCGGTTTACGTCTATCCTCATGCGGGCGGAGACACTGGAGGATTCTCGGTGACCGGCGGTTACGTTTACCGCGGGCCGATCAAGGAACTGCAAGGCAGATATGTTTTCGCGGATTACGTCAATCCGCGGATTTGGTCGTTCCGCCTGATCAACGGCAAGGCGAGCGACTTCAAGGATCTAACGGATGAACTGGCGCCTGAAGGCGGCCGACTCTCGGAGATCGCATCCTTCGCAGAGGGCAACGACGGCGGTTTGTTCGTCATCTCGCTCGGCGGCTCCATCTATCGGCTTGGCAGCCGTTGACCAGAGAGGCTTCGCCGAGCAGGTTGTCGATGTGCTTTGCAGGTTTGGGTTTCATCGTGGAAGGTGGCTGTGGCGGCAAAACAGGAGTAGACTGCCACGAAACGATCATGCTTGCCAAGCGACTCACCGATACCTCGGTTGTGGTAATGTTTCCGGTCACACCACGCTTCTACCTCTACGACTTCGAAGCCGTGCTGGCGGCCGTCCGAAAGCACTATCAGGTGGACGCGGCCCATCTGTGATCCCAGAAGCCATAACGCCACAGGAAACGAGGTCCTTGGAACGCTGATGTCCTGCCGCCGGGTCAGGTCGGGGTGATTGAGGTTGAAACTGTCGAGCTTCTGCCGGTCGGCAGAGACGACTTGTTCTGTGTCTTCATTTTGCAGACGTTGAGAGCACGGATGACGTCATCCATATCAGAGGTCTGAGGGATTTAGTCCGGTATGCTTCGCCACCCTGGCGAGCATGCGTGGTCCGATCTCATCGGCGTCATGGAAGGCGAAGGTGAAGTCCGGGAATCCACTACGCTCCAGAATCCGGTGGGACCCTTTCCCTTCACGCTTCAAAGACCAACCTATCTTAAGAAGCGCCCGATAGAGCGTGCGTGCCTTGCAAGAACCCCACGTATTCATGCCGCTACGGTGAAAACCTTCTCCAATTCCGGTGCCATTTCCCCATGATCCAGTCGATCTGCCAGGATTCGGAGCACAAGCGATTCCACTTTCGATATCGCCTCGCGCTGCGTATCGCCGTATGCCAATGCACCTGGAATCTGCGGTGCCTCCGCAATCCAACGGCCATCCTCTTCCTGTTCCAACTCGATTGTCATAGGAAGAGCGTACCCCACCTAGGCGACTGCGCAATCAAAATCTTTACCCGGAACCGCCGCCTCTCGATGGTCGTTCTGCCGTTCATGGTCCCTTCGCGGATGCGTTCCGCGCCTCGAACGGCCTTACATTGTGCGACTCCACACTACGTTGGGTACTAACCTCTGCTAGACTTCCCTAGGGATGTCCATGCCGGTAGTGGTGGCTGGATGGTCTCATTTTTCTCACAGAACGTATAGGCCATCCACGGCGGAGAGGAAAGCCTGAAATCAAAGGAGGACATTACCCACCGTTGGATGTGCCGTCTTGTTAGCCCTCTGTCTTGCGGCGGAGTCTCCGAATACGCCAGGCTCGTTGTATCACTTCTACTACGCCGAGAAGGAAAGACGACGCTAGGAGTAATGGGCCACCACTGCCCTTGAAGCCGAAGCTCGCCAACGTCTGACGAGCCCGAAACTCAGACCATCCAAACACGTCTCCGGACTTTGTAACAACAATGTGAGCCTGACCTGGTGGAAACTCTGACGCATCGATACCGAATGTCCAACCATCGGGAAGCTCTCTGAGAACTTCGTGCATCGCGATAATAACATCCAGATGCCACGCTGGTTGGGCCACCACTACGTTGTGATGCCGACACGGCTCGCAGTAACGATCCATGTGGATGACCGCTCCTTGCTGTCCATTCCCAGAGTCCACCAAGTAAAGGTCAGATAATCGCTGAGCGAGGCGATCAAAAATCGAGTCCGATTCAGCAATCACTTCATCGTCTTCATGATCCAACTTGCAGGTCGGCTGTGGGAGCCCGGAATAGGTTAGCAGTCGGTGAAAGCGCATAAATATCTTGGCTAACGTATAGGCCATCCACGGCGGGGGGGGAAGCCCGAATTCAAAGAAGGACGTTGCCCGCCGTTGGATGAGCCGTCTTGTTGGGCTGCTTGAGTTTTGCGACACGTGCCGCGATCAATGTGGCCGCGGAATAAAGAACACAGGAAATCAGTCCAACGATGATACAAATCACCAATTGAAGCGTCTGACACTCCTTATCGGGATGCCATGATGCGTGGTAGACACGCAAACAAATCTGGTAGCCGATGATTCCGAAAATCACCGCAACGGAAAACAATGAGCAACATCCAAACAGTAACGATCGCTTCCGTGCAGCAATTACAGTGCATAGCAGAGCAAAAAGAAATCCAAACAGTCCAATCCAAACATTCGCGCCGCTCTGGATCAGCCAGTAATCGCCGTAGCGAAATTTGTGAGCTAAGTCCGCATAGATCATGGATGAATAGATCGCCAATCCAATTGAAACTCCAAGTATGCCAACGAGACTTCGCATTGTTTTTCTTGCCCAACAGTGTTTATTCGTAGCACCTCTGGAAGTGATATCCGGGAGGGTTGACGACGGAAGGATGTGCGTAAGGCGTTGATTTGACAAGGATTTCTTTTCGTCGGGTGCGTATATCCGGGTGGGAAGGACCGGGGTTTTCCGGGAATCCGGTCTAGCGGATATC
>CAISTY010000066.1 GCA_903888515.1 Akkermansiaceae bacterium
CTCCCCACACAGTGGAGGACAGACGGCGATGTTCAGATGGCTCTGTTAGGTATGGCTGGGTGTTTTTGGCATAAGGGAACGTTTTCCAGCCAAAGCGGTGTGGCGGGCTGCGCCCTTCCCACCGCACTCCATACCTGCGCGGCCCATGCGGAGGCCAATGCATGGAGTGCGGTGGCAGAGTGAGGCACGAACGCCGACACCGCTTTGGCTGGGCGAAGGCAACTCATGGCCCCCGCACTCACCACACGGTGGAGGACGGATGGCGCTGTTAGGGATGGCGCTGTTAGAAACGGCTGGATGTTTTGGCACAAGGGAACGGTTTCCAGCCAAAGCGGTGTGGCGCTGCGCTTCCCACCGCACTCCATACAGTCACCGCGGCATTGACCGCACCGCCGGCGTCGCTATCATCCGCGCATTCCCTAACACCTTGCACGCTCACACCCAACTCGCCGTGATCGGTGGCGGACCGGCGGGCCTGCGCGCGGCGGAAGTCGCTGCCGCAGCCGGCGTGCGGGTGACGTTGTTTGACGCGCAACTCTCGGCGGGGCGGAAATTCCTCGTCGCCGGCAAAGGCGGACTCAATCTAACAAACAACGAAGCGCCGGAGCGCCTTGTCACGCGCTACACCGGCCCCGCGCAACCCGCCGGGATCTGGCGCGGTCTGCTTGCGGATTTTGATGCGGATGCCCTGCGGGCGTGGGCGGCCGGCCTTGGGGTGGAAACGTTCCAATCCAGCGGCGGGCGTATCTATCCGTTAGCACTCAAGGCCGCGCCTTTGCTGCGCCGTTGGATCGGGCGCCTGCGCGATCTCGGCGTGCGCTTCGAAATGAACCATCGCTGGACCAGCCTGGTGCCCGGCACGCCGCACCGACTGGCATTCGGCAACGGCACGTCGGTTACGGCGGATGCGGTGGTATTCGCGCTTGGTGGCGCGTCGTGGCCGCAAACCGGCTCCGACGGAGCGTGGATGCGCCACTTTGAAACCCTTGGCATTGCCTGTCATCCCCTCGCCCCGGCCAACTGCGGGTGGAACCACCCGTGGCCCCCCGAAGTCCTCGCCGCAGCCGAAGGTCAGCCACTGAAAAACATCCAAGTCCGTGCCGGTGATGCCACCGCCACCGGCGAGCTTCTAATCACCCGCCATGGATTCGAAGGCGGTGCGATCTATCAATTGGGACCCGCCCTTCGCGGCATGCGCGAACCCGCCATCGCCATCGACTTCAAACCGACCTTTTCCCACGCTCGACTGGTCGCCAAAATGGAATCCGTCCGCCGCGGTTTTCTAGCAGAATCGAAGGTCCGCTGGCGGCTGAGCGACGCCGCATTTGCGATTCTTGCGCGCAACTCGTGGCACGACGCGGCTGCGCTCGCCAGCGAGGTGAAGCACTGCGTCATTCCGTTGGATGGACCACGGCCTATCGGCGAGGCGATTTCCTCGGCAGGTGGTGTTTGTTGGAGCGGGTTGGATGCCACGCTGATGGTGACGCATTATCCCGGCATATTCGTGGCCGGCGAAATGATCGACTGGGAAGCACCCACCGGTGGATTCCTCATGCAGGGCTGTTTCGCCACCGGCAGCCGCGTCGGTCGTAGCGCTGCGGCGTGGGTAACCGCCCTGTGACGGCAGCGCGATGATTTCCTCTATCCGTTTGCACCGCACATGTATTTACAATAAGAACTCGCGAAGTCAAGCGGCCATGTTTTAACAATCATCGATGTGCACGGGGGTTGCCGAGCAGATCTGGCGCCAGCCCGGGAAATTCCACTTGTTAGGAAAGCCGCGGCATTGTTCGGGTTTGGCGGGATGGATGCGGCAGGTGTTGCCCTCGAGCATGATGCACTCGTGGTTTTCCTTTTCCATGAGTGAGAGGCCTTGGCGATTCGAGTGCAGACGTGTGTAGCACTGGATGAAGTCCTCATCGGACATCCCGAGGAAGCGGGCGATGGGGGCGATTTCGTCGGGCTCGATGCGCACGTCACCCGGCCGTTTGCAGCAGTTGCCGCAGCACTGGCAGGCATAACGCACGGTGGGTTCCGGCATGGCCACGCGGTTTTCCGGGCTGCAAAAATCCTTCGAGGGTTCCGTG
Source organism: Akkermansiaceae bacterium (assembly GCA_903888515.1). Lineage (GTDB taxonomy): Bacteria > Verrucomicrobiota > Verrucomicrobiia > Verrucomicrobiales > Akkermansiaceae > Luteolibacter. The sequence goes on from CAISTY010000066.1 coordinate 2,088, forward strand.
GTCGGCACTTCAAACATCGCTGCGTTGATAGTAATAGTTCACGCGACCGAGGAAAGCCCGCCATTGCGCACCCGGTCGGCCGTGATCCATGAGGAAATGCGGGCAATTCTTGTTAGGTGGGTGTTTCCCATGGCGCGGCCAATGATAGTGGGGCACCACGTTGCGCAGCGGGATGCCTTTTTTATGCATCAGGATGGCGGTGAGTTTGGCGGTGCGTTCGAGCGTGGCCATGCGGTTGCTGCCGCGGTTTTCGCACATTTCGATGGCAATCGAGAGACGGTTTCCCGGGCCGTGGAAATCCGCGTGTTCGCCCTGTTCGTTGGTCGGCATGTGTTGGATGGCCTCATGATCGTCCACGGTGAAGTGCCAGATGAGATAGCCGATGCGGTTGCCATCACGGGTGATGGGCGAACGCAACGCGCCACGCTTGAGGGCCAGTGCGTGTTGGCGCGCGTCTGCGGTGTAGTTCTCGGTGCTGTGGATCGTGATGTAGCGCGGCACCATCGGACGCACCACCTTGCGTCCGTGCGTCCCGCGCCGCACCATGTCCGTCTTCAGATTCACCTCGCGCATCAGCCGCGACATCGACACCGGCCCGGCCGCAGACCGCACCGGGGGCGGGACATAACGGTCCAGCCCGCCACCGGGTGGACCTACCGGGCCGCACCGGCAGCAAACGAATGCCAAAAACACGGGAATGGAAAATCGGTTGAAGAAATGCACGCGCCGCAAGCTACCACAAATCCCGGCCCGCGAAAATGCAAATTTCCCGCCCACTACTACTTCCCATTGATTATTGATCAGACAAATCATCAGGAATCCGCGCTCTGCCAGGTGGCGCGCTCACGCCGAGAGCGCATGCCAAAGAAGCGCCCAAGAGGGGCATTCAAGAGGGGCACTGCTGCTTCCTTCCGGCGCGCGGAGCGGGATGCTCCGCACACGGTCTGGAGCAGGATGCTCCAGCTACGCTGTCGGCCCTGGGGTTGGTTAGGGGTTCGGATGATTTCCCGGCAGCGCGGGCTGCGCGTCAGTTCGGGGTCACCTTGAGGCGCACGAAGCGGGGGCCGGGATCTGTGAGTGTCAGGGTGTAGGAAACCGAGCCGCTCTGGTTGCTGAGCTTGGGATCCCCAGTGGCGGGAACATTATCCCACGTCTGAAGGTTACTGGAGGTTTGGACGACGAACTGTTTGTCAGCACCATACTCGGAGCTGGGAATATTACCGCCATTGGGCCAGGTCACTTTTCCGGTGCCGTCGATTGCAGGGTTGGTGGTGAGGCTGGTCACGTTCATGAAGTAAGCCACGCCGTTGGCAACACCGTCATTGTTGGCATCCAGATTGGCCGCCTGGCCGCCTGCGTTGGTGGCCGCCCACGACGCGTAACCACTCGCCTCCACACGGAAATGATCCATGGCATACACATCGCTGTTGTTGTCGGTCATCCACCAGACTCCGAATTGCGGAATATCGCCCTTCGGCAAACCCGTGAGAGGAGTGGATGACACCTGATCTGCTTTTCCATAATCCAACCATTCATACCATGTATCGGTTTCCACGTTGACGGTTTGATCCACGACCCATGACGTGACTTTGCGCCCGTTCATGCCGCCGTGAAGGGACGCATCGGTACCCATAATTCCGGTCACGTACCATTTGCTGCCCACTGCGGCGATGAAGCGCATTCCCTTGGTTCCACCGCTGGCCCAATCGACCTTGAACTGCGTGCCGACGCGTGCCGCATCCAGGATGGTGTATTCGCCGCCAATGGTATGGACTATCGTCGGCGCCGCGTCACCGCCACCTCTGGCAATGTACCAGAAATCCCCGTCAGGAGTGGTCGCCGCGCCCGGCCAAACGACGGTACTGTTTCCGTCCAGGACGGCATAGCTGCCGTCATCAGCAGTCCAGCCTATTCCAGCGTTGTTCACCGCTATCCCCCCAGGCGTGTTGCCGATGAAGCTCTCCGTGTAGATATTAGCCAAGGCACCCACCTTTTTGGTGACTGTCAGGGTCACAAAAGTGCCGGTGGCGGCGAAGGCGTATTCCTTGTTAGATGCCGGATTGGCCACAGTGAGCGACGAGACCCCCGTACCGCCAATAGTGCCTGAGTAGGCAATGAGTTTATAGGTGCCGACAAAGGACTCCCCGGCGGTGCCGGTAGCGTTAAGCAAGGTGATCGCCCCGCCGTTGATCGTCAGACCGCCGCTCGTGCCCACGGTGATCTGATCATGGTTAGAGTCGCTGGCGGCATTGATCGTTAGAAGACTGCCGCCGTCAAGCGACAGACCGCTGGCGGTGATCGTGCTGATGGTGGCGTCCGTACCGGGGGCGATCTTGCCGCCGCTGGCCACCGTGACCGTGCTGGCGACACTACCGGTACCGGTGAGACTGCCGGCATCGGGCACATCCAGTGCGCCGATGGTCAGCGTGCTGCCACCCGCCAAGGTGACTTTGGGCGTGCTGAGCGTGACACCGGTGAGATCCTTGCTGGCGTCCACGGTCAGTTCGCCGGTGATGTTGAGAATGGTGCCCGAGCCCACCGTTAGACCCTTGAGGCTGGCCGAGGTGTTGGCCGTGACGACGGAGAGCGTAGAGGTGCCGTCCAGCGTGAGCGCGCCGCTCGTGGTGTTCAAGTCACCCCCAACGGTCAGACTTTGGCCGGTGGCGGTCACCGAACCGCCGACGCCTGAAATCGTCAGACTATAACAATTGGCTGGCGTGGTGCTTTGGGCGGAGTTGATGGTGACGGCATGCGCGTTGACTGTCACCACGCTGTCCGCAGTGGGAACCGCAGCGGGCGTCCATGTGTTCGGGTTATTCCAGTCGGTGCTGTTAGCACTGGCCACGGGGAACACGGCTCTGTCAAAACGAATCTCGGAAATACCGACGTAATCCGGTTCGCCGCCCACAAAATGGGAGAGGACTTTGATCTGGATGTATCGACCGGTTACTGGAGTGGTAAATAGGTAATCTACCCCCGCATAAGTGTCCTCCCCGGTCGCCTTGGTGAAGCTGTAGCTTTGCGCCAGCGTGCCCGTGAAACTGCCATCCAGTGGGGAGTGGCCATAATACACCTCGGCTTCTTGGATTCCAGATAGGGTATAATATTCGGGATTTTCCGCGTTCTCATTGTAATTCCACAAGTGGAAACCGTTGAATGTCATGACACTGCCCATATCGAAGGTAATCCAGGAGCCTGCGGCCACGGTCCCGCCATCGGTCAACCACATGGTAAAGGGCTCGTCCGGCCTGCTGCTGGCAGTGGAGGTCACGGTGACCGGACCAGCCGGCGACATGCCGGAGCCGTCGATCGTACGGAGGGGCGAGCGCTCCCCGAAATAGGAGGACGCAGTGGCCCCGGTCGGGGCCACGAGGACACCAAAGGCGCTCGGGGAGAAGGCCAGTCCCGCGACCGCGCAGGCCGCGAGTGCGGGGAGTGCGAGATGGTTTCCCAGAGTTCGGATGATGTTCATTGTTTGCATAATTAGGGCCGGAGGCAGTTAGCGCAATATTTCCGCCAAAGCAAGGAATATTTTCAGAAGCGTGTATTATCATGGGGGGGGGCGCGCCGAGCCGAGCAGGCCCTAACGGGGCGTGGTGTGAGGTCGGATGGCAAGGGTAGGCTTTTCATACTGGAAATGGGAAATTGGATCAAGTGAACAGGAAGACAGAAACCGCAGCGCAGCGTAGGAGTCATTTCAGCAATGGTTTCATTTCGTCATTGACATCCCCGCAGCCGCTGGCAAGAACCACAACCGACGCCCATGAAAATCATCCCTTTCCTGTCGACGATTGTGCTCGCCGCGCTTTGCGCCTTGCAACCTACCACCGCCCGCGCTGCGGAAAAAGTCCGCCTGCTCATTGTTTCAGGCGGTCACGGTTTCGACACCAACGAGTTCTTCCAATTGTTCAAGGACAACCCCGAGGTGACTGTCGTGGCGGCAACACATCCCGCTGCGCACAAGCTGCTGCGCCCCGAGTCCGCAGCCAATTTCGACGTGCTGGTGCTTTATGACATGTGGCAGAAAATCGATGACGAAGGCAAAGCCGATTTCGTCAACTTCCTCAAATCCGGCAAAGGGATGATAGCACTGCACCACAGCATCGCCAATTATCAGGACTGGCCGGAATACGCGAAGATCGTCGGCGGGCGCTATTATCTGCGACCGACCTTGGTAGACGGCGTCGAAAAGGCGCGATCCATCTGGAAACACGATGTCGAAGTGCCGGTGCGCATCGCGGACGCGAAGCATCCGGTCACGAGCGGCTTGAAAGATTTTGTCATACACGATGAAACCTACGGCCTGTTCGACATGCTGCCCGGTTCACACGCGCTGCTCACCACCGAGGAACCTAACAGCGCGAAGAACATCGCATGGGTGAAAACCTACGGCGATGCGCGCGTGATGTATCTCCAACTCGGCCACGACAAAAAGGCCTACGCCAATCCGAACTTCCGTCAACTTGTCGCCCAAGCCATCCGTTGGGCGGCCAAGAAGGAAAACTAAATCACAAAACCGCGTGGCGGCTTCGCTTCACCTATCGGCAGCACGCCACCGGCGCCATCCCGGTTTTCCGCTCTCACCAACAATCGGATTTCATGAAACACACAGCCAAGCAGATCACCACATTACTCACCGTTTCGATGCTGACCGCGTGGACGGTGAGCGCACAGGATAGTCCGGCGCCATCCGCGGGCATGCCAAGCGGACACATCCATTGCGGCACGTCCAACATTGCAAAGACGGCGGTTCTCGGGGTGGTTGCCGAGCGGATTCACGAGGATCTTCGCTATCAGCTTCCGGTCATCAAGCCGGGTGTCGGCCTGATCATCCGTCAACTCATGCACGACGGGCCGGCAGCACAGGCAAAGATGGCGGTCAGGGACATCCTGCTCAAGTGGAATGACCAATGGTTGGTCCATCCCGCACAGTTGCAGGTGCTGGTAGAAAGTTCGAAACCGGGAGATACCGTGGACATGGAATACCTGCACATGGGCATCTTGACCAAAACCCGGATCACCTTGGCGGAGAAAACCGGACCCGCAGGCCATGGCCGCAGACACCACGCGATGGACTGGCAGAATCACGCGCCTGATGCCGCCGGGCTCGCTGCCCTGCTCGGCAGCAGCAAGGTGCTCAAAGAGGCGGCCCGTGCTGTGGCCAAATCAGGCATCCATTCCAACGCCATGACCGATATCCTCAAGGGTATCGATTCCAACACCATCGCCGACATCCTCAAGGGCGTTGACTCTAACGCAATTGCCGGCATCCTCAAGAACATGGATCCCCCCAAAGTGGCCCCGGCACCAGCGGGCGGTGGCAAAATCGTCATCATCGCTCCCGATGGCACACGCAAGGAAATCAATATCGCCGAGGCGATGAAACCTGATGACAATATCGGAGATGTCCTCAAGGCACTGGACTTTGGCAAATCCGACCCGCTGACATGGCTCAACAGCAAGATCCTGTGGATTCGCCCGGACGGAACCCAACATGAAATCAAGCTTGGAGACATCTTGAAAAGCCGTGACCCCTTGAACGAACTCCTCAAGGGTTTGGCCGCGCCTGAGTCACGGTAATGATATCATTTCATGGTCGTTGGCAACGGCAGGGAATTTTGCTCCAAATACCCGCCATAGCCCATGAACACCGTGGCCAGCAAGAGCAGCGCAATGCCGCAGGCCATCATGCCGCGCGTGCCCAAGCTGGTGCCCTGCCATTCCTTGAAAACAATGGCCCAGACATTTCCCAGCACAATCACCAATGCCAGGTGAATCGGAAAATTAATGAAGCTGAACGTGCCCATATATGGAGCTGCGATCCCGTAAAAAAAGAACTCGGAATACATGACCGTGCCCGCCAGCGCACAGAGCAGGAAGTTCCTGGCAACCGGTGCCTGTGACACATTCATATAGTCACCGGCGGAGCCATTGCGGAAATTCAGCATTAGGCACCAGAGCAGGTTGGACACTGCGCCGCCGGCAAGGACCACTGCCATGGTGGCGCTATTGGTCCACAGCGAATCGGTGCCCAGTTCAGCCGCGCGCATGGCAATGGGCTCGGTGTCGGTGATGGCCAGGCTGAAGAACGCACTTAACATTCCGCACAGGCAGGCCACGCCCAGTCCCTTCACGAAACTGAATTCACGCACCGAGACTTTTTTTTCCGCATCGGACAGCTCGCGTTCCTTGCGCATTCCCGCCCGGCCGCAGAGTGCTATTCCAGTTAGGCAGACTGCCAGACCTGCGAGTGTTGCCTGTCCGGGAGCATGGGCGATCAAGTCCTGCAACGATTTTTGGTTGGCCAGGTTGGGGAGGGCATTGGGGGCCAGTGATTTGATGACGGGGGGCCCCAGGGTTCCCATGACCGTGCAGAATCCGAGTGCCAGTGAAAACCCCAGTGACATGCCCAGATAACGCAAGGCGAGTCCCCAACTCAGATTGCCGAACCCCCAACACAATCCCAAGGTCAGCGCCGTGACGATGGCACCGCGCGGAACGCTGCCATAGATTTCACCTAACTGCGGAACGGTGAACCAGGCGACCACGCCCGGACACACCACGAGAAAAAAGAAATTCGCAACCAACCATGAGCTTTCCCACGCCCACTTGCGCACACCTTTCAGTGGGACATAGAAGCTGGCGGCGCCCAGACCCCCGAGGGCATGCAGTGCGCCGCCCATCATCGGATTGAAACTCATGTGTTATCCGTGTTGTCGTGTGGATGAAGTGATAATCCGCCGCTGATGCATGTGGCTGGAATCGTTACATAACTTCGACCAACTCAAGTCCGAGCATTGCGGTGACGTGGCGGATGGTGTCGACAGCATCGCCCACACCCAGCGCGAAATGATGGGTTGGGCCCGCGCCGCACCAGCGGTTGACCCAATTCGTAACCCCGCAATCGAAGCGGACACGCGTGTCGGTATTGCCGATCTCCAAGGTCGCTCCGGGAATGCTCTCGCCGCGCGAAACCACGAATTTCAACTTGCCGTCGAAGGTTTGTGTCAGCCCTAACAGGGTGACCGGCCCGTGCTTGACGCGCGCCTCGACCCCGATGCCATAGCCATGCTTGCCATGGTATAAGTCCAAGCCCCGCAGCAACGGCCGGCCTTGAGCAATGCCCAGGTGGAATGGCCCGTCATGTCCCATCAGAATGAAGTTCTCATTATAGTCCAAGGCGCAGATTTCAGCGAAACTGCCGCCGTGGCCGAGCAGGTCCATGATTTTCATGGCATGGCAGTTTTTGAGGTCGCCCTCGCCGCTGCACGGGATGCCGCGTCCGCACAGCAACGAATTACCCAGGATCAACCCCGCCCCGAGACGTTCGTAATGATTGTCATCAAGCCCGCGATAATAATATGAAAGTCCTTGCAGGTCGAAATCGGCAACCAGGCGGTCCATGGCCACCGCAGTGCGGCAGGCCCACAGGAACTCGGACTCCTTCGGTTTGCGTGCCAGCGGATCCACCGGGCTGTCTTCGCTCAAGTCGAAGATCGAGAGCACCTCATCCCGTTTGATGCGGACGACCGCCTCATCCTCCGCAGGCAAACGCTTCGCCAGATCACACATTTCCAGATTCTCAATCTGTGTGCCGAGTTGTGCTGAAAGCTGGGTGACATCGCTTTGCATATCCAACATGCCTGGATAGGTGTTGCCCAGGAACCCTATGCGGCTGTCCCGAAGCTGGCCGACGGTCTGGGCCGCCCGCACCCAGGAGTTGATTTGGAACCATGCTTGACGGGCTTCCGGATGGTCGGGAGTCGCTTCTCCGAACCTGCCATTTTCGACACCCAGGATGCCGGTCACGACATTGAAATCGATGCCACTGCGGGCAAAGACACAACTGATTTCCGGCACACAACAAGCGGCACAATTGGCCAGCCAATGCAGGGTATCGGTTTTCTGGTAATCGAGTCCGCTGGCGGGTTGTAAATTCAGGACGAGCACCGGGGCTCCGGCACGTTGGACCAGAGGCAGCACCGTGTTGCTCATGGCATAAGTACCGACATAACACACCACCAATTCAACCCGCTCGCGGGCGAACCGGTCACCGGCGGCAACCGCCTTATGGGCATTGTCCACCATGCCGGCATCGATCACATCGGCATGCTCGGCCAGGCGCCGGGCCACCAGCCGCTCGTAGTCGGTGAGACGCTCCAGCATCCCCGGAAACTGGTGCCAATAGTCGGGATGACCGATGCCGAACAAGCCGACCCGGGCCTTCCGTTTGCCGGCCTCCCCTGGCATGTTAGAAGCATTCAGCGGCAGCATGGAGTTGCAGTGGCAGGGCCCTGGTTGTGATGTGGTAGTCATGAGTTGATAGGTTAATGAGTTTGAGTGATGGCACCCGACGCCGGTGGTGAAAGCGGTGGCAGTTCGCGGAACTTTCCGGGAATGACCCGTGCTCCGGGCATGTCCACGCGCGGCGATTTCAGCGCCGCTTCGCGGGCATTCCGGATGACCCCGAGGAGCGCCAGGTATCGGGCATCGGTCACGCTCGCGAAGGTGGTCAGGGGAGCATCTTGCCGGTTGGGGGGGACGTAGGCGGCGGGACGGAAGACGTCGGGCGGTTGATGGGCCAAGGTGATCAGCGGCCATCGTACGGGTGCGGCTTTGCGATCACGGCACCAAGCGAGGCCGGGAGCCGCCAGCGGGGCACGGAGGATGCGGCTGTGCTCCGGTGATTGCAGGTTCACCCAGTCGCTGCCGATTTCCTTCGGGTGGCAACTCAGGCAGCCGGATGTTTCCATCTCCGCCAGCAGTTGGTTGCGCATCGGCTGGATGGCGTTGCAGGTGGCGTGCTCCGAGTAATCCCACGTGCCATAGTAATTGCAGTTGCCGTCCATCCACGCCAGCAACAGCGCGATTTCGCTTTGCGGCATCTTGGCGAGCCGTTGCTTATGGCCGGACAAGAGCACGGTGGTCAACGGGGCCACGCCGGAGCCGTGCGTGCGTGGCGGCAGAATTTCCGCAGTCCTGACCGCGCCGTTGCAACAGTTGAGAAAGCCGGCGAGTGTATTTTTGATGAATGTTTCGTAGCTGATGTTGAAGGCCCACGTCCACCCGCCAGATAGATCAATGCCGCCGGCGATGCCATTCTTGCCGCCATGACAATCCACACAATTCCGATCCAACACCGGCTGCACCTGCCGCGCATAATCGAGGCACCCGCTGCCCCATGCCTCCGGCATGATTTGCGCAGCCTCCTTCCGCATGGCCAACGGGCGTGCTGAATTGCCGAGCGGTGCGTTGTCGTCGTCCTTGATGTGGCAACCCTGGCACGAACGGGTGATGCCGGGAGCCGCCTGCACGAACGTGCGCATGCTCTGCACAAGCCGCCCGTCCTTGTCGAGCGCCTGCAAATACAGCGCCTTGCCGCCGGGTGCCTCGAAGTAGGCGGAGCCATCCTCCTCGACAGGCACGACGCCGAGCATCCGCTTCACGTCGTAGGAGCCTTGCCAACTGACGAGGAACGCTTGGTTCCACCAGCGGCCACCCGCCGGGACGCCGCTGATGCGCGAGGTGGTTTCGAGGACGCGGAGTTGTTTGACGTCGCCGCGTTTGACCCCGTCGAGGCCATGATAAACGTCATTCACGAAGAACCGTCCCGGCTGGTTCGCTTGGATCATCGACGGTCGGACCGGCGGCACCGGCTGCGGTTTGACCAGCATCGGCGAGAAACAACCGATGTCCGGCTCGCGGCGGATCACAAAGCGAAAGCCGAAGCGGTCTATCAACTCGATCACGCTGTGTGGGCCGTGAGAGGGGGCGTTGTTGGCGATGAGCACGGTGTCCTCGTCGAGCGGCCACGGATCACTGGGACCGTGCTTCAAACCCTGGTCCATCGCAGTCGGGTATTCAGGAGTGAAATTTGTCAGGGCGGCGAGGTCGTTTTTGCCGAGCCGCAGGTTGAGCATGGCGATGGCGCCGACCGACTGGCCGTTGTGGGGTGTCAACGATGCGACGATCAGATCGGTGTCGGGCACGGGACGGGCGTCGAGCACGGCCGTGGGTTTGCACAGGTTGTTCTTGAACAGCGCGGTTTCCTGCGTGCCGTCCGGGTTGACCGTCCACAGGCTTTGGATGTAGAGCGCGGTCTTGTCCACGTACTCCCAGCGTCCGAACAGGATGCGCCCGTCCGGCAGCACGGTGGGATCGAACTCCGTCTGGTTGTTGACAGAAAGCGTTTTCAAATCACTGCCATCGGCATTCATCGTGTGCAGCGTGGCAATGTGGTTGTTGAAGCACATCACCAGGCCGGCCGTGCGCGTGCTGACGAATGCGATGCGACCGTCCGGCAGATGGCAGGGCGAATAATCATGGACGCCGGTACCTAACAAGCCCGTCGGTTTTTCGCGGCACACGCCGCCGAGCGGTGGTCGCAGCACCTGTCGCAAGCCGGTGCCGTCCATGCCGATGCGGTAAATGGACGTGTCACCATCCTGCGCATTCTTGAAAGCAAACAGCAGTTCCCGCGCATCGAACGACAGGTCGGGATCCCGGTACACGCCTGCGCCTAACGTCTCCTTCGTTTGCTGATCAATGACCGGGCGGACGACCTGTTGGCTCAGCGGCGCGGCGGGGTTTTCGAGGACATGGATGCCGCCGCCGGGAAACCATGCGAAATAATCGTCGTAGATGTGCGGCGCGAAATAGGCATGCCTTTTCACAAACAACAACGGCGCATCCAACTTCAACAAGCGGATCTCGCGCACAAGTTGTGGAAATGCCGCCAAGGCGTCGTGTGCCGGGATCGGATCGCTATCCACCACCTTGCGCAGCGCGTCGAAATCCTTCTCATACGCCGCCAGCCGCTGCGCCAATTCCGGGTGATTCCCGACGCTCACGGTCCGCCGCAGACTGGCCAAACACTCGCGCGTGAACCCGCGTCGCAGCAGGTGCACCTCGGGCGGTAAAGACGGGTCGTCCGCAGCGCAAGCGACCGGCGTTGCCCAACACATCACGACCATCAGCAGGTATAATCTCATGAGCATTGTTTCCTCGACAATCCATACAGGCTGGGGCGTAGCTGGCAAATTGTTTTTGGGGTCATGGATCATTTTCATCATCTGGCTTTGAAGGACTGGCATCCGGTGCTAGAAAAAAATCCGCGATGCTACGGGCCGGGCGGCAAGAATTTCCCAACGAATGATCTGGACAAACCTGGCCGTAAAACAACGCTTGGCCCGGCAACCACGGTTGCCCACCACCATGCCAATTGCCGCCCGCCACCTGTTGTTCGCCGGCTTCTGCGTACTGGTCGGCTCTCCCTGCCAGGCACGTATCTGGACCGATGTGGACGGACGCAAGATCGAGGCCGAACTGCTGGAACCGGGCAAGCACGAGGTCACCCTGCAATTGGTCAATGGCCAAACCACCAAGGTGCCAGTGGCGCGCTTGAGCACCGCAGACCAGGCGTATCTGAACAAGGTGGCGCGCGAACAACCCAAACCGCATGGCGTGCCCATCACCGGCACCATCTCCCGGTGCATGGGATTCGACGCCTATTGGCCGTCAGCCTCGCAGTGCAGTCTGGACCTCAAAATCGATGTCGTGTCCGAAGACAAGCAGGCGCAGAAATTTGTCTATCAGAGCGCGCATTACCAGTTCGTGTGCAACGCGCAACTCCGTCCCTCGGTGGTCGCCGCCATGGCGAGTTTGTTCGAGGGCACCCACGAACTGCTACGGGTATTGCCGCTCAACAACCGCCTGACCGCGACACCCACCAAGCTCAGGGTGTTTCTGTTCGACAGCATGGCCGGTTACTACGCGACCGGTGCCCCACCCGGCACCGCCGGCGTCTGTATCGGCAGCGGTGCCAACGCCGTGATCCTCGTGCCGCTGGAAAGCCTCGGTGTTAGAAAAATCCCTAACAAGGATGAGTTCGGCGTTGATCCCAAGCATACCAACAAGGTGCTTGCGCACGAACTGACCCATGCGCTCATGGAGGATCAGGTCAAAGCGGCCGCTTGGTATATCGAGGGTTCCGCCGAGTATGTGCGGCTCACCCCGTTCGCCGCCGGGCGTTACCGGATCTCCGATAACAGCGCCGCAATCATCGAGGGCGTCACCGCCTTCGGCAAAAAAAAGGATGGCGGACGCAATCTGGGCAAATCCCCCGAGCTGCCGCCCTTGGAAATGTTCATGTCGCTGCCCTATCCGCGGTTTGTCGCCAACCCGCAGTTCAACTACGGCATCGCCACCCTGCTGACCTACTATTTCTATCACCTCGACGGTCGGGGCGACGCGGCCCGCATCAAGGGTTATGTCAAAGCCTTGCAAGACGGTGCCAAGGAAAACATCGCCCGCGAGCACCTCCTCGATGGCAGATCCTGGCCGCAACTGGAGGCCGATTTCACCGCCGCCATGGCCAAGCTGGGAGTGAAGGTGAAGTTCAAGGGGTGAAACCAGCATCGCAGCCTGCTAGATGATGCGCCTGACGAGCACCCGGCCTGAACAGGACATTCCAACTGCTTCTTATGGATTTGTTTGCGTATCCTTCGTGGCTCCCATGTCGGAGTTCGGGCATCAATCCGGGAAAGCCGCCGCGATTTTTGCCGCCCAGTCTTTGGCGCGGGCACCGAAGCCGCGCTCATCCCCGGCATAGAGGATGCCGCGCGAAACATTGATCACAGCGGGCGCCGCGCGGCCTGCCGCGGCCAGCGCACCAAGATCACCTCCCTGGGCACCGAGTCCGGGCACCAGCAACGGGGCGTCCGGGAATCGATCCAACACCCCGCCCGCGTTGGTGAGGCCGACCACATAACCGACATCGGTTTTCCGGCCTTCGTTGGATGCGCGCTCGCCAAGGTCGATGACCAGTTCGAAGACCGAGCGTCCATCGGCGAGTTTCTGCCGTTGGAAATCAGCCGAACCGGCGTTGGAGGTGACGGCCAGCAGATAGATCCCCTTCCCTTTCCAATCGAGGAACGGCTCGATCGAATCGTAACCGAGGAACGGATTGAGCGTCACGGCATCCACATTCCAGCCCGCGAAATATCCCTGCGCATAGTATTTCTGCGTCTCCCCGATGTCGCTGCGTTTCGCGTCGAGAATCACCGGCACGTCCTTCGGCATGCCCGCAAGAAGTTCTTCTAACAAACGAATGCCCTTGATGCCCATGGCCTCGAAGTAGGCGATGTTCGGTTTGAATGCGGCGGCCCAAATGGCGGTTTCCTCGACGACTTGCTTGAGGAAATCGCGCACGAACGACGTGCCGCCATCACCGGGACGCGGGTCGAGCCCGACGCACAGACGGGATCCGGTTTTTTTAATTCGTTGTTGCAGGCGGTCGGCGAAGCGCATGACCCGGAGCATGCCTATGGTGAGGGTTTTCGGAAGCGGAAAATCAGCGGAGCCCCGACCGCTGCGGACGCATGGCGTGCTCAAGCATTTCTTGCGTCCTGCCGCAGAGTCTTTAGCATGCAGGCATGACCCACCGCCAAAATGACCGTTGCGGGATGAATGGCGAATCCCCCTCCGATGTTCGGAAAGCCGCCGCAGCCTTCCATTTGGCAAGCGGCGAATCTCTCGCAGAGGCGTCCGAATCCCGCTGGCTCGTGCTGGTTTTCCTCCGCCACTTCGGCTGCACCTTCACCCGCCAAATTCTCCGCAGCCTGGAGTCCCTTCACCAGCAGGCACGGGCGCATGACGCGGATCTGGTGCTCGTGCACATGCTGAAAGCTGGCGAGGAAACCCGCTACCTCACAGTTGGTGACGGGGTAGACCGGATCGCCGATCCGCACTGCGAACTCTACCGCGCTTTCGGCTTGCGCAAAGGCGGTTGGAGCGAACTCCTCGCTCCACGCGTCTGGTGGCTGGGATTGATCTCGATTTTCAAAGGCTGCGGGATGGGTCGATTGGCGGGTGATGGATGGCAAATGCCCGGCGTGTTCCTGTTTTACCGCAGCGAGATCATGGCCGCCCAACGCGCCAAATCCGCCTCCGACCTGCCCGACCTGCTGCGGCTTTTCGCCAGCCTGCCGCCCTCGGAGTCCTTCGCCACCCGCTGAAAGACATCGTGTCGGGTCCGTCTCTCAAGCGTCTGCCTGCCGCAGCCACGTAATCCAACGCCACGCGCGTGGAGGACGATGGCCGCACCTTGGTGTGGGATTTTGCGCTGGCCCACGCAGTCCAGAATCCGGTGATCTCGCGGTTTAAATGGACATTCCGTTCCCGTGAAAGCTCGTCAGCCTGACAGCCCTGTCGCTTGTCATGGTCTGCGGGGTTGCCTTCCTCCTCGTGCTCAAGGCGCGCAAGCGTCCGACTGCCATACATCTCTGATCATGGATGTGACGGTTTTGTTGGAGAACCGCCCGAACCGATTCATCTTGACGGCGGACATGCGGTACATAGGTTGCGCCGCGCAACCACCACACATCCATGACAACCCGCCGCCCCGCTATCAGAATGAGATCCAAATTGTTATTTCCCAGCCTCTGCCTGTTTGCGCTCGCGGGAACCACTTGGTGTCCGGCGGCCGAGGTTAAAGCGCGTCTGTTAGATCAGTTCGGCACCTTGCGCGGCGATTTTGGCAAGCGGAATCAGGACAAGGCCAAGGTTCTATCAGGTCCGACGGCGGTGAAGATGCAGCGCGGCCAATCCGGCAAGGTCTGGCAGGTCATGCTCGGTGACACGCCCTTCAAGATCACCATTGAGGACAAGGTCAACCTACAGGTGGCCGATTGCCTCAAGCGGGTGGAGATGCTCCCGCCCGCATACCGCAAGGTCTGCCAGATTGTTTCGGAAGGGACCAAGGACGGGGTCGCGATCTATGAGAATCTCGACGGAGCCTCCGCGCATGGTTCACAGAATTATCTCAATCTCGTGCCCGACACCGATGCGATGATCATCGCTCACGAATCCGGGCACATCCTGGAACAACGGGTCACCGCGTCACAGCCCAAGACGCTCGAACATTGGCAGCAGGCCATTAGCGCGGACAAAATCTCGGTCTCCGGCTATGGCGACCAGGCCGCCCACGAGGATCTCGCGGAATTCGCCCTGGCCTATGCCCTGTGCCTGGATGCCGGCAAAGAAAAACTCACGGAATTGAAGCGGCTCTCACCGCAACGGTTTGCGCAGTGGGAGATGATCCTCAAGACCGCGGCACCTGCCGTAAAAGGGCCGTCCAAACCGGCGGCCGCCAAGCCATAGGCCGGAGACGCAGGGGGCGGCAGAGGTCCGTGACTCCCGTCATGAGAAACTTCTCATTCGGGTTCATTCTTCTTGACTCGATTGGATGAGCAGCCTAAATCCCCGCCCGCCCCGCCCCATCCACGAACCGTTCACCCCTGATCCCCATGGCCAACACACAAGTCATCCTCAAAGAAAAAATCGCAGGCCTTGGTGCCGAAGCAGACGTCGTCAAAGTCCGCGCCGGCTATGCACGCAACTATCTGGTCCCGCAGGGCAAGGCGTATGAGGCGAACCGCTCGAACCTCCGGCACGTCGAGGCGCTCAAGGCCGGCCGGGCACGCCGCGAAGCGGAGGAAATTCTCATGTTCCAAGAGATCGCGACGAAAATTGCGAAGCTCCAACCGAAGTTCACGCTGTCCACCGGTCAAGGTGGCAAGGCGTTCGGATCGGTAACCAGCATGGACATCCACAAGCAACTCGAAGCGGACGGCATCGTGATCGACCGCCACGCGATCGAGTTGGAAAAACCCGTGAAAAAATCCGGCAAGACCGAAATCACGGTGCGCCTGCATCCGCAAGTCATCGCCACGCTCACCATTTCAGTGGATGCCGGCGATGCCGAAAAGGCCGGGTGATCCTCCCGCCAACTGAACCCTTTCAGGTATAGCCCCCGGCCTTTCTGGTAGGCCGGGGGCTTTTTTTTGCGAACTCCAATCGCAAGAAAAATAGATCAGACGAGTCCTTGGCGGAGCGCCTTGGAAACGGCCTCGGTCTGTGATTTGATGTGCAACTTCCGATAGACCGAGCGCAAGTGCATGTCCACCGTGTGCTGGGAAATCATCAGATGGGCGGCTATTTCCTTTTTGATGAATCCCTTGACCAACTCGCGCAGCACTTCGGTTTCGCGCGTGGTGAGGGGTTCTATTGGACCAACCGGACCGTAGCGCGAGAATCCCTCGAGGATCATCTTGGTGATCGGGCTGCTGAGTGCGGACGCGCCACGCATCACGTCTCGAATCCCGGCTAGAATCTCGTCGGGGTCGGCCGTTTTCAACAGGTATCCGGCCGCACCGCTGCAAATGGCTCGGTAAACCTTCTCACGCTCGTCATGGGCCGTGAGAACAAGCACCTTCGCATCGGGCATCATGCGGCGCAAATCGCCCAGAATTTCAAGTCCATCGCACAACGGCAAGCCGAGATCCAGCAGCAGCAGGTCCGGCCGCTCGGTGGTATTCTTGAGGTGCTCGAAAAAATCCGCCGCACAGGTAAAGTGGTGGGTGCATGCCATATCGGCCTCGGCCGCGATCAGACCCTGCATGAATCGGGCGAAAATCTCATGATCTTCGATCATCCAAAGGGTGATGATATGAGGAGTATCAGGGATCATGACAAGACGCGGTGGGCTGGGGATGGCCAACCCGCAACAAGCTCAGTGCCCGAATACTGAAAATTTCAAAAATAATCAACCTTTTTTAATAAAAATTTCCAGGCACGTCCCGACTTTCTGGATTCTGGCTTGAATGGGCGGCGCATCGGCCGGCAATTCCGGAAGCGGGATGGCACGGGGCGGCTCAAGCATTCGCATGCCGGGAGGGGTGCTCGAAAAACTGTTTGACGGCCTCACGTTTCAGCCGGAGTTCCCGCCATTCATTGACGAGGCGACTGGCCTCGATGATGCCGCAACCGGCAGGGATACTGAGGTGGGTCCCCTCCCACCACACCCCGCGAATCGCGACAACGGCGTCGAATCGCCCGTCGTCCCAAAGCCCGAACGGCGCACCGAACTCGGGAACACAGCCGAGCCGTTGCCGCCACTCGAGCAACTTGTCCATGGTGCCGTCCGTCCGGGGCAGCGGCCCGAGCGCCGGTGTGGGATGCAGTCTCTGCAACAACTCATCCGGAGCCATCGGTGCATGCAGGTCCACATGAATCCGGGTGAGGAAATGGACGATAGGCCCGAGGTCGAGGATCTCGCGGCGATGGCGCACGAGGCGGCCCAGATGCAGGAGCTTCGAGACCAGCGTCTGGGCGACGTATTCGTGTTCACGGATTTCCTTGTCATCGGCTGCGAAAACATCCCGGTCCTCGCTTCTCGCCGTGCCGGCCAACGCCATGGTTTCAAGTTGCCGGTCATGCAGCGAAACCAATAATTCCGGGGTGGCCCCGGCAAACCCGGACTCCGGTTGGGTCCATCCATAGGCTTGTAGCGGCATGCCCTGACGGCACACGGCGGCGAAAATCGCGGGTCCGGGCGCTTGGGCCGCAGTGCCGGTTTCCGTAACCACAGGCACGGTTTTTTCAAAAACACCCGCATGAATCGATGACATCACCTCCTGAAAAACCACGGCAAACGGTGCCGCATCCATGGGGTCCCATTGCCAATTGAGCGGGGAACCCTCCATCAAGCGTCTGGCAAGCTCGGCAGTGGTCGTGCGCTCGATGCGAGATGGAATTTTCCACGGCACGCGGTCTGACAAGGCAAAGTCCTGAACATAGAACGCCACCCCGCCGCCGGGGGGCGTGGCGGATGCGGCAAACGGACCGTGACCGATCAGGACACTGCCGTCCCGCCGTGCCAGCCATGCCAGTGAATTCCGGAAAGGCACGTCGCCGCAAGGTCTGTTCATCGCAAGGGGTGATGGATTCAGGTGATTCGCAAGGGAATTCTTCACAGGGCGACGGGTTGAGGAGTCTCGGATTGAAACGTCTGAGCTAAGGCGCGCGGTTTACCGCGTCGCCTTCAGCTCCTTATTGGCCTCTCTATTTTCCTGAGGCGTTACCTTGATTTCTTGAATAAGCCACTTGGCGAATCCCAGAATGGAGTGTGGATCAGTTTCCGGACCAACTGGGCGACCCCGTCCATCTTCGTGGGGAAAAGTATTCAGATAGTAGTGCATGCTGGGGTGGTGTTTTGGAAGTCCAGCCTTCCAGAACTTCTGAAGCCAATCCCGTTCCATAAACTCGTAGTATACCTTTCCTTTCCAGCGTATTGGGCCGTAATAAAAGATGTACTCCTTGTTCTGATCGAGCGTCCACTTGGCGCCCTTGATTACCTTTTCGGGCTTTCCCCAACCTGTTTCCAGTGGCCAGTGGCGGTTGAATTGGTGGCACTCATAGGCGATCCCATCACATTTGTCCATTATTGGTTGGAAACGCTTGTCTGTTGCGAAAAATGAAGGTTCCTGGACCATTTGGATCAGTTTGTAACTATCGTGCTTCAGGATGTTCAGCTTGTGGGCCTTCCTAAACATGGCGCGTATATCATCAATATCCTTCTCATAGAGGATCCGGGTGTCTTCCTTGAAGGGGCCTGGCTTGGCCTCGTTGTACCCTCTGTGTATGGCGAGGTCGTACTCGCGACAAATCAGTATGTGCTCTATCTGACCACCCTTTGACTCCCAGTCGCGGATTGTCTTGATCAGGCCGTTTTTTTCCGGATCCAGATCATCTCTCTTCGCATCAAGCCCCCAGTAATACTCGAAGAACATCCGCTTGGTCTTGAAGTCCCCGTCCAACCAGCCTTTAACCACATCCAGATTTTCGGCCACGAAGGGGTACTTTCCTTTCTGCTCCTCGAAGGTTGGGGTGCCCGCCCAAGACCCGCCATGGTTGTGGCTGTGGTCCATTTCTTTAGTCCGGGGCAAGGGACGAAGCCCGACGAGGCCGTGCGCTCGGGTCGGCTCCCCGGATGCGGCATTGATTTTGACGCAGATCAGCAAGATGCCGGAGAGTGTTGCTGCAGCTTTCAGTCTCTGAGTAATGTGCATTCTTTCGTGTCTCCCCTATACACGTTCCAATAATGTGATCACAAACTTCATGCGCTATGGCAAACGCGTGTTTGGTTCGAATTAGTGGGGCGGTTGAGGGGCTTCTGGCGTCTTGCCATCAGCGCCTTGTTCTGCCATGAGGTGGCGTGCGAGTCGGGACATCAGGCGGTTCAGGCGTTCACCTGAAACCCTCCCCAGGATGCCTAACATTGACGAACTCGGAATCGTCGCAACCATCCCCAGGCGGATCAGCGAAGACACTTTCAACCCACTCTCAGGAAAATCGTCGTCCCCAGCTGCAATCACCTCGTCGAAGTCGATGCATTCATGCTGTAGTTTCGAACTGAGCGCACAGACCAGATGATCGGAAAACGGAGGCATCCGTATCAACACCAGAACCGGTCTGGTCTTAAGTCGTCCGTCAGCTTGCTGAAGCTGGGACAAGGCGATATCCCCAGCTTTCATCGTTTGAGGTCCGTCTCGGTGTATTCGACCTCTCCATCGGAGTAGGCTCCCGCCAATCCGCTTGCCGCCATTCGGAGAAATTCCTCACGATCCTCGTCTGAATCCTCAAGAACGGTCACAATCAAACGCGAGTTGCGCCGCAACCTAACCTTCTCATCAAGAAGTACTTGCACTCCGTCGTAATGGGCTTGGATGCTCAACAGTGGCATGTCGCCACGGTAGTCGATTAGCGCCACGAGTCAACGGAAATCTCGGTCTCACTGCGGTTTTCTCTTTGGCAGAACGCTAGAGGTGTGGCAGCGCGTGTCAATGATTTGTGAGGGGGATGAAATTGAGGCGCTACCCGCGCTTGCCACCACCGGCTTCCATGAGAAGGCAGTCAATAGGAAATTGAAGTTTACTTCAAGTTTTTTTGCATGGGTGGGGGTTGAATCAGATAGATTGTTGGAGTTCGCGCCAGGCGAAGGAGATTCCCCCCGCCTCCCCTGGGGGACGGGAGGGGAGAAGTCCCCGGAGGGGATTTAGGGGCGAAATCCATAAGCGGTCAAGCTGGCTCAGCTTGGCGGGGTTTGGGGCGGCAGCCCCAAGGCGCTGTTGCCAGCAACCGGGGCCATGACTACGGCATGAAACAGGGAGTCTTGCTTCACACGTCGATCACGGGGTTGAGGTTGTAGTTACAGGAAATCATCGAAACTGAACGGCTGGTAGAAGTTGTCACGGCGCGACTTGTTCGACTTCTTCATCGTTGGGAGAGTCGTCGCGCGCACTGTCCTCAAGATTCTTGAGTAGGTCTTCCCACGGTGCGAGATACATGCGTAAGACATTATCTGAGTATTCTGGGATGGCTAGCTCATTGAGACTCGTAATGTAAGCTGGACGCTCCTTATTGAAGTAGTAGAGGTGGCGCTGTAAATTATCTTCGTCGATCAGGGACGGAATATTGTGAAGGTGCTCGGCCTCAATCTCGACCAGTCTTGACGAGTTGAACCGAGGAGCACGATCTCTTAAGGCCAAAAGACCTATTGCGAGGATTCGCTTGTATGCATCACTTCGGGTCATTGTATTTCTGTCGAACGTTAGATGTGCGCCCAACGGCGCGGTTGAAAGGAAATTGAAATGAATTTGAAAAGCCTATGGCCGGTTGGTGCGTCACGGCCTGTTAGGCTTTTCGGGAAATTTCCCGGTCACAAGTAAAAGAAGAAGAGCTACAAACAAAATGCCAGATAGGAACGATCCGCCGCACCATGCTATCAGCGCAAAAAACAGGATGAATCCCCTTGATGATGAAATCAGGAATGTTCTGGCTTCATCGACGCCGGAAATCGAGATCAAGTATTCTCCGGGTAAGTTGGCAGTGAACTTTGCAACAGATTTGCGACTTTGACCTTGTGTGCTTTCGGACTCCGCATTGTAGGCGCGAACAGGAACCGTCTTTCCTTGGTGTGTTACCGACAAGTGTAACCCCGGTGGCAACTTATCGTCATTGACAACCAATTCCCCGTCCCTGACTCCATTCAATGCCATCCAAATCATGTGTTCTCCAGGCTTGTCCACTGGATAATGGTAAATACCAGGAGCGGTGAAACTGTGCCTCGGTCCGCTAAACAACCTGCTGGCTGAAGTGACGCCCATAATTAAACAGGTCAGGAAAACCGCTCCGGTGAAAATTGTAGGTAAATATCGCATATTCTTTGCCTAACGGTGTTTATTCGTAGCCCCTCTGGAAGTGATATCCGGGAGGGTTGACGACGGAAGGATGTGCGTAAGGCGTTGATTTGACAAGGATTTCTTTTCGTCGGGTGCGTATATCCGGGTGGGAAGGACCGGGGTTTTCCGGGAATCCGGTCTAGCGGATATC
>CAISTY010000067.1 GCA_903888515.1 Akkermansiaceae bacterium
CGTGTCTTCCAGCGGGTGGCCGGCGTCGCGGAACTGACAGGTCGCGTCAAAGAGTTCGGCATTGCGCATCCCCTCGGCTGCCCCTCGCTGGAGATAGTCGAGGGTGCGCCGGGGCAATGATAGCCCGGTTGATCGGTATTTCGGCATCGTTTGGGTGAGTGGTCAGGCGCTGAGGGCTTTGAATCGGGCATCAAGGAACTCCTTCGCCTCCTCGAACGTGGCGGTTTCCGGGTGGCGATGGCCGCAGCGGCGCATCACGCGCACTTGTTTGGGCGTCGCCAGTCCGAGCTGACGCCGGGTGAACAAGCGGTCGAGAATCATCGAAGCATGCCCTTTGGTCAGAATGCTCATGGTATCGAGTCCGAACTTGGCAAGCACATCGAGTTGCTTGGATGTCGGCGCGTGACCCTGCCACACCATCGTAGGAACGTATTCGGCCAAGGCCGCCTCATTGAGCGTGACGGCCAGTTCCAACGGATCGAGCACGGCCCCCTTGCGACGGCGGTTTTGGTGGAGGCGTTCCGCCAGTGCGCGGGTCCGGTCGGCATTCACTTCATCGCGGGCATCTTCGAGATCGCCCTCGCCACCGAGTTTCTCCGTGAGCGCCTTGGCATCCTCCTCGTCCTCCGCAATCAGGTGCGCCGGTTTGATCAGACTGTGCTCCTCGGTCTGCCACAGGAAATCGAGAACCAACAAATGGTCCTTGCCCGGCCAAATCCGGGTGCCGCGACCGATGATCTGCGAATACAGCGAGCGCACCTTGGTCGGCCGCAGGCACACCACGCAGTCGATGGACGGCTCGTCGTAGCCTTCGGTGAGAAGCATCGCATTGGTTAGAACGCGCGTCTCGTCGCGCCGGAACCGTTCGAGCGCGGCCTGGCGCTCGCTCGTCTTTCCATCGACGTGCTCGGCCAGGAGTCCGCGGTCGCGGCAAAGTTCCGCGAATCGTTGCGAGACCCTGATGAGCGGAAGAAAGACGAGCGTCTTGCGGTCCCGGTGCTCGACCAATACATCTGCGATTTGTTCGAGATACGGCTCAAGCGCGTGGCCCAGGTCGTCGGCACTGTAATCGCCGGCCGTGGTCCGCACGCCCCGCAGGTTGATCCCAAGCGGCACCGTTTTCACCTTGATGGGTGCCAGCCACCCTTGCTGGATCAAATCCAGCAAGCTGACCTCGCAGGCGATGTTCTCGAAGTAGCGGCCGAGGTTCTTTTTGTCGCCTCTATCAGGTGTTGCTGTTACTCCCAGCACCTTTGCGTGGTCGTGAAAGTGACCGAGCGTGTTCAGATAACTATCAGCCAGTGCGTGGTGACAATTGTGAACCAGGATGCCATCCACGAAGTAGTTGTGATGTTCTTCTACTTCGAGATTGAAGACAGCACCGCCCGGACACAGGCATTCAAATTCCGGATCACTTCCTCGTTCGAAAAACGCAACACTCTCCACCCGAGCGACTGGAGCAATTCCTCCTTCTTGCGGTCCTGTGCCTGCCTCTCCAGCGAACAGTGGCTCGTTCCGTCCACTTCCACACCTACCTGAAGATCCCGGCTCGCCATGTCCAGTTTGTAACAGGTCGGGTAGCCGCTGCCCCGCGGCTGCATCGTCGGCACCGCCACTTCCATTTCCCAGCCCAGCGCCGATGCCAGCAGCATTTGTGCAACCGGGGGCGGCTTCCCATTGCCGCCTTGGACTGTTGGCATCCACTGCATCGCCCTCAACGTCGTCTTCATTTTGGCTTTGGCGACCGGGTCTCGCATCGGGTTGTTCAGACGCATCCGCTGTGATGCATACCGCCGGTTTGTCTGGGCCATTGTCCTTGAGCTTGTCTCCCGAACTTGTGCATCCCTGCATTCCAGGCAGCAATAGACCGCCCCCGCCTGTGCCGCATAGAGACTGCGGTGATTTGGTTTCCTTCCCTGACATTCCACCATGACTCCGCAGCGCTTGCATGGTGCTATTCTGATTTTCCGTGATGCCATACACCACGGACTGCGGTGTCAATTTCCCGGCGGGCACATAAGCGGTGCCATCCCAGAACGGGTGACATGGAGTGCAAACGACAATTCTGCCGTCGCCGAGTTGGATTCGGCAGATTCGGGTCGTCTCGCGGCGGAAAACGCGGACCACCCTTCGCATAATCATCTCGTTGGCATCATGGTCGTAGGCACTGACCAAGTCGCCTTCGCAGATCGTCTCGATTGGCCGGCCATCGACCGGAGTTCCCGCCGGGAAGCATTCATCAACAACGACCAAACCGAAGTGATCGCGCGGCCATCGCTCGCGGCGTTTTTCGCGCATGAGCGTCTGGACCGAGGCGACGACGACCGGTGCCTCCAACGACGCCCGGTCATCACCCATTTCGACCTGGGCTTCAAGGCCCGTGGAACTGCGGAGCTTGTCCACCGCCTGGGTGATGAGTTCCTCGCGGTGGGCAATAATCAAGGTGCGCTGTGGCTGGAAATCCTGCGCAAGGCGGCTGAACAAAATCGTTTTTCCAGATCCCGTTGGGAGCACGCCGAGTTGTCGGTTGAAATCCTCGAAGCCCTTGTGGATGTCCTGCCGGGCTTTCATCTGATAGGCGCGCAGGCCCATTTTCGGAGCATCGCTCATACGCCCCTCCTTTCAGCAGGGAGGCGACCCAACGGGATTCTCATTCCCACCGTGCCGATGACCTGGCCATTGCGAATCAGCCGAGTCGGGCGAGGGCCGTGCCAAATTGCCTGCCGCACCACGATTCCCATTGGTTCCCGCGACATGCCATTGCCGAGAATGAGGGTCACGCCCTCTCGCTTGTGGTTAGAACGGGATGTCATCATCTTCGATGGATTTCGGTTGAGGCTGGGTTGCTGGTTTCGCAGCCGGCATTGCGGGCATGCGTTCCGCCTTCGGGGTCAGCCAGGCAGCGACCTTGTTGCGTTTCTTGCCGTTGTATTCCTCGACGATGAGACGGGCGGTGCCGGTGCGGCCGATCAGGTCGTCACCCGTGATCTCGACATCATCTTCCGGTGCGACTTCCTCGCCGGTGGCGGCGCGGAAACTGTCGATTTTCCAGTATGCGTTGGGGATGAAGACCAGAAAATCGTAGAGATAACTTCCGGCGGATGTCTTGAGCTTGAGTTCGATCATCTCGTGGCCGGTTTTGGAAACCGTCTCGACGGCGTCGATGACTTCGACTTCGTAATCTCCCGGTTCGACGTGGTCGGGGCGTTCGGTGGGAGTGGATGCATTATATGTGGGCATTGTGTTAGGTAGGTTTGAGGTTGGTTGATTTGAGATAGATGGTTGGAGTTATGGCTTAACTGACGGCTTGTCGCCGTGGCCGGACCGGGGGAGCTTGATATGGGCCTTCGGCTGGCAGGCATGACGGGCCAGCACGGCACGCGCCGCGCTTTCGGCATCCGCAATGGCAGCGGACGGAACACGCTTCCTGCCCGTCATCCATTCCGCCGAAATTTGCAGATAGAAGGCCCTGGCTGCCGTCTTTCTGAGGATTGCGTTCACTGCGCGGCTGCGACCTCCTTCGCCTGATGGAATTCCTCGACGGCTTTCAGAAAGCGCTTCGGATCGGACAGAATCCGGGTGGCATAAGCCGGATCGAGATTGCCGATGTCTTCAAGAGTCCCCTCGGTGGTGTATTTGAGCTGGCCTCGGGCGACGAGGAAATCGACCACGTTGGCCATGTGGCTGCCGAAAGCGTCGACGATCCTGTCAGCAGTGGACTTCACGGGTGGCGCATGAACGCTAACAGGAGTTGCCTGCGTACCGAACACCGGTGCCAGCGCGTCCATGGAAAACGGCAGCTTGTCAGGCAGTGCGTGGCGATTCTTGGCATCATACGCCGCCGTGTGGGTGGCGTAGAGCACGCGTTCCTTGCCGCCCACGCCACGGGTCTTGCCGCTGTCTTTTTCCGCGATGCGCGTGACGTAGTTGGCGAAGAGCACGAGGTCGGCCCATTCCTTGAGCATCGGCGCCACCGATTTGCTCAACTTCAGCTCGAACCGGTCATAACTGCCCGCCTGGTCCGGTGCCTCGAACTTCTTCACCGTTGAGTGGGCGAGAAAGACGACGTGCATGCCACGGGCTAACAGGGCGTCCAGCGAGTTGAGGAAGCGGGCAAATTCCTCGGTCAAGAGCACCCAGCCTTTTCCATATCCAAAATCCTCGATGCTGTCCTTGTTAGCCTTGCGGCACAGTTGTTCGGAAAGCCTCTTTTCTAACCAGTCCGCGGTATCGACAACCAGCGTGCGGAACGGATGCTCAGCCTTGGCGAGCTGGGCGACGGCCGCCGTGATTTCCTCCCAGGACGATGCAGCGTCGAGGCGGATCACATCGAGGTGGTGGGTGCCGCCCTCGGTGTCGAGAAAGACGGGGTCGGGGGTCAGGCTGGCAAGGGTCGATTTGCCGACGCCTTCAGGTCCGTAGATGACGGCCTTCTGTGGCCGGGTGATTCTGCCGCGACTGACGGGCAGGGAATTCGTGGATTGGGTGGTGGTTTGCATCTTGGTGAGCGAGGCAGGGTGTCAATTGCCCGCCGTCACCAACCACCTGGGGACATGTCCCGTTTTCGGGATTCAAAAGTCCCAAAACCCTTGTCCCACAATGAAAAAAAGTTTCAGAAATCGTTTGGAGCAAAACGGGACATGTCCCGATTTGAAATGGGACATGTCCCGTTTTACCGCCCTGCGTGCCAGTGCGGCGGTTCCGCCGCCCCTGAACCGGCAGGCTGAAGGATAGTTAAGAAATGTTTATAATTAACTGAATTTCAATTAATTATCTAAAATTTCAACTTGGCAGATTGAGGCGAGATCCCAAATATCGCCCCGTTCCGAGAAAAATTACGCCTCATCTTGGGACACAGCGAAATCCAACCCGATTTGAGATATGCCAACAATCAGATGCCCGCGCCTTGTTAAATCCGACGTTTTGGCCCGCATGAAGCGGTCCAGTGTCATGTCCTTACTGTCACCATTTGCCGACTACTTCCAGAGCCGTGATGTTCCGCTCGACCTGATTTTGGATGAGGCTTCGTCACTCGAACGAGTGGTGCTTGTCATCGCATCACCCACGGAATCGACGCCGCCGGATCTCGTGGAGCGCCTCGAACTTCTGGACCTGATTTCAGAAACCCAGAGCATGCTGAATTTCGAGGCCGAATACCACGACCTGGTGAATTCCTGCCGCGACCCGGATGACACCACGGCGGATTTGGCGGTGAAGATCCTGTTGAAGGCACCCGCCATTGCCTGGCGTGAATTTGACCGGCAGGCATTGCAGGCCCAGCGGTCTCTGGTTTCATTCCGTGTGGGCGCCGGGGTCCGGTTCCGTGGTGTCACCGCCGCACGCATCGCGGAATTCGAGTCATTCGTCGCCCCGTGGTTCGAGGCGAACGCCCGTTCGGGCATCTGTCATGTCCATCACCGCGAGGAACCGGAGGGCATCGCGTTCGTCATCCGCCACGGCGACATGCTCAAACGAATCGGCATCCTTGATGAGGCCGGCAGCCAGGTGTCCAGAATCCTTCGTCCCGAGCGGGTGGACATCGCCCATTTCCGGCACCTGGCCGGCGAATGGCAGATTTCAGGTCTGGGTGCCAAAATCCAGGATCTTTATCGCGATGCCTTTGGTTTGGTATTCCACGGCAACCTCAACGCCCTGATCCCGTCGAAGCGGTATTCGCTTGAACCTCTGCGGGAGGGGCCATGCTCGCTCGAATGCAACCCGAGGAATCGGGTCCAGTTTGCCGAGCTGAAATCCCTGAAGCTGAAACTTCCCAGCGGTCCCCGTGTCACCATCGAGAAGAAGGTTTTCGAGGCCCTTGATGGGATGGACTCGGCGTTGCTGCCAACCGCCACACTGCTGGAAGCCGGCCTCAACCTGACGTTGTCCAACCGCAAGAAATTGGTGCAGATCCGGATTTGCCCCGAACGTGACACCATTCTCGGGGCGACCGGCGAGCCGTGCGTCGATGAATGGCTTCTGGAACACCATTTTGCCAATGACCGTAATGAGGGCCTGCTTTTGGCGAGTGCTTGAGGCTCTCGGATCCGCTGGCAGCGCGACCCATGATTGGAGGTTGCGGCTTGGCGGCGAATGGGAGGGATGCCGCAGCTTCCTCCGCCCCGTTGCCGGGGTGGCCGATTGCGTGATCGACCCGGACAACCACAATCGGCATTTGACCGTCGATGATGACGGCGACAGTGGATTTATCGCTTTCGCTGAAGAACCACCGCTGCGCCCCCCCATTCCCCTGTTGTTTGGGGAGGTGGCATTGCTCTGCCCGGACTGGAGCGCCATTGCCGACGCTCTGGGGAAATCCCTCAACTTCGTGCCCGGTCCGTGGGAAAAGGATGGTGTGACCCGCCAGATCGGGATCGCCCAGCGTGGGCGAAATCCGACCCGCCCTGTGATCCTCCATCTCCCCGGTGGCCACATTGGAGATCACGGGCGCTTGTTGCGGGATCTGGGCAAGAGGAATGAGTCGATCATCCTGCTACCGTCCTCACGTTGGCTGACCCCGGAAGTGCAGGCTTTTCGCAAGAGTCACAATCTGTCGTTTGTCCCTGTGGCCGAGCATTTCGAGGCTGCGGCACAAGGACGGCAGGATTTCCCGGTTGAGGCGGCGCTGGAACTGGCGACAGCCAAGCCCGGAAAACGCATCGTTCCGGTGCTCCACCCCCAACCCGGTTGGCGCTGGGACATGGTTCGGATTGAGGTGGCATCCGGCGGCAGGCTCCTGTTTTCGTGCGATGGCCAGCACGGCGAACACCGGCTGCCGAAAACGACAGCCAAGAAACCCAACCAGGCCTTGGGCATCATGATGACGTTGGCAGTCAAGAGGGAGTGGCGCAACCCACCGAGCGATGCCGCCGACCACGAGAGCGTGCGCAAGAACTTCCATCGGCTCGAAGAGCTGCTTCGCGCCCTTGTCCCCCTCCCGGGAAAACCTTTCCAGCGGTTGCGCGGGGCGTTCATCCCGGTGTTCCAAGTCAGCCTTCATCAGGATTTGTTGGACGGAATTAACGGAAATTCTGGCAACACAGGGCGGCAATCAAAGGTTGAACTACGATAGAAGATACCTCCCAACTCTTTCCCAGACTCTACTTCATGAGTTCCGTCGTCGGCTTGCCATCGGGCATTGCGAGTCCCAACCGGAAATAGCCTGCTTCGAAATGCTTCAGAATTGCATCGCGAACGCCGTTTTGTCATACTCGGCTCCATGCCCGAGATCTCCACGATTCGCGCCAATGGTAATTCGTTTTTCGTAACCAGTGACGGTGAGGAAGTCTCTATCACGACATTCAGGGATATGCTTTGTCGTCAGCACAAGGTCTATCTGCCGCCACAGTTCGATGACTCTTGCAAGCCGCAGACGATCTACTGTGGCCGCATGCGGAAACGTCCGGTCCGCACGGTGGCGTGCTGGTTGTTCGAAACCGACGGTCGGAGCATCAACCCATGGCGGCGGGAGGAATTTTACGAGGATCCACCATACTGGAAGGGGAAGCATGCCAAATGGGACCAGCAACGTGCCCGCGATGCGGCGGAACACCAACCCGGAAGACTCTAATCATGGCGCGAATCCCCGATTCCGAAATCGAGCGCATCAAACGCGACTCCGACTTGCTAGCGCTGGCCCGCAGTCGGGGCATTTTCTTGAGGAAGCACGGCAGCAAGGACTGGATCGGTCGCTGCCCATTCCATGAAAACAGCGAGGAATCGCCGGACCTGATATTCAGTCCGGCCAACGGACTCTTCCACTGCATGGCCTGCGGCGCGGCGGGCAACGCGATCCAGTTCGTCAAGATGTTTGACGGCATCAGCTTCCGCCATGCCTACGAATTGCTGGCCGGTGGCGCGGCCTTTGAGCAAGCGCCAGAGCGGGTGCTGCGTGCCGGGACAGTGCGGAAACTGGAATGTCCACTGGATGCGGAGGCGGACGGCGCGGAATTGATGGGCCAGGTTATTGGCTACTATCAGGAACGCCTGTTCGCGCCGGAGAACGCCAAGGCCCGCGAAATGCTCTCTTTGCGTGGCCTGTGGGACGAGGAAGTCATCCGCCTCTTCCGTATTGGCTATGCTGACAGAACGTTGGGCCTGCGGTTGCCGCCCAAGAACCGCAAGGACGGAGATCTACGGCGGGAACGCTTGGTGAAACTCGGTCTTTACCGGGAAAGCGGACATGAACACTTCAATGGTTCCATCGTGGTTCCGATCATGGACGAGGCGGGCAGGATCGTGGAAGTGTATGGGCGCAAAGTGACCAAGGCCCTGCGCAAGGGCACTCCCAACCACCTCTATCTGCCCGGCCCGCATGCCGGAATCTGGAACGCGCAAGCCTTGCAGGAAAAGGAGGTGATCCTCTGTGAAGCACTGCTCGACGCACTGACGTTTTATGTCCACGGGTTGCGCAACGTGACTTTCATCTATGGCACTCAGGGCTTTACCAACGAGCTGCTGGAAGCGCTCGTGACGCACAAGGTCGGGCGGGTGAAACTCGCCTATGATGCCGACGAAGCGGGCGAGCGGGCAGCGGAGAGCGACGCCGAGAAGCTGATGGCCAAGGGCATCGAGGTCTTCCGGGTACGCTTCCCTGCGGGAATGGATGCCAACGACTTTGGCAACGTGACCCTGCATCCTGATGCAGCCTCGCGTCTTGTCGCAGTAGTGGCCTCCGCCCATTGGCTTGGGAAGGGAATCCACAAGTCCGTTCAGGCTCCCGCGCCCTCTTCTTCAGTTGCTGAGGTGAGCGGTCCGGACGTCACCGTGTCTTCGCAAGATGCGACTAACAAGAAAATCTCCGCCACGAAATCGCCACCGGATGCAATGTCACGTTGCCCTGTGGCAGAGCGCGACGGCGAACATTGGAACATCTCTATCGGAGACAGGAGTTACCGCATCAGCGGCTTGGAAAAGAACGCCGGTTTTGAATCTATCAGGATCACCCTGCGCCTGTGGTTCGATGATCTATTTCACCTCGACAGCCTCGACCTGTGCGCCGACGCCCAGCGACGCAAGTTCATCGAGCGGGCGGCAGCCGAAACCAATCTCGACGCCGAACTCGTCAAGCGCGACCTCGGCAAGCTGCTGCTGATCATTGAGGGCCTTCAGGAACAGCGCCTGCGCGGCGAGGCGCAAACCACCGCGGATATCGTCGAACTCAGCCCGGAAGAACGCCGGGAGGCCGAGGAACTACTACTCTCGCCGGATTTGATGGAGCGCATTGGTCGTGACTTCGAGACCTGCGGGGTGGTCGGCGAGGAGGCTAACCGGCTTGTCGGTTACCTCGCCTGCACCAGCCGGCTTTTGCGCCGTCCCTTGGCCGTCATCATCCAGAGCACCAGTGCGGCGGGGAAAAGCACCCTGATGGATGCCATCCTCGCCATGTTCCCAGGTGAGGAGCGCGTGAAATACAGCGCCATGACCGGCCAGAGCCCCTACTACCTCGGCGAGTCCAGCCTGAAGCACAAGATCCTCGCCATTGTCGAGGGGGAGGGCGCGGAACGCGCTTCGTATGCGCTCAGGCTCCTCCAATCCGAGGGCGAGCTAACCATTGCCAGCACCGGCAAGAACCCGAAAACCGGGCAGATGGAAACCCATACCTACCACGTCGAGGGACCGGTCATGATCTTTCTAACAACAACAGCCGTCGACATTGACGAGGAATTGCAAAACCGCTGCCTAACTCTATTGGTTGATGAATCCACTGACCAGACCAGGCGCATCCATCAGATCCAGCGCAGCGCCCGGACGCTCGCCGGGATCGAGCGCGGCGAAGCCATGGGCGGCATCCTGCGCGCCCATCGCAACGCCCAGCGCCTGCTCGAAAGCCTGCCAGTCTGGAACCCCTTCGTCGAACAGCTCACCTTCACCAGCGAGCGCACCCGTACCCGGCGCGACCATGAAAAATACCTGACACTCATCGATGCGGTCACCCTGCTGCACCAGCACCAGCGCGAGCGCGTCACCCTGTCAAGCGGTCGCCAGGCATTGGTCTCCACGCTGGAGGACATCCGCACTGCCAACCGCCTCGCTCCAGAAGTGTTAGGCCGCAGTCTCGACGAACTGCTGCCGCAGACCCGCAGGCTCTGGAACGAAATCAAAAAACTTCCCACGGAAGCCGGGGACACTTGGAAACACTTCACCTTCACCCGCCGCGAGCTGCGCGGGCGCATCGGTTGGAGTGTCACCCAGGTACGCGTCCACCTCGAACGCCTCCACGAACTTGAATACATCCTTCCGTGCCATGGCCGCAACGGCGTGTGTTTCCAATACAGCATCCTCATCGACCCGCACGCCGCAGATGACCACGCCCACATTGGCCTGATAGACCCCGACATCCTGCATCCCGCCCACGCCTACGACGCGCACCTGACGGGGAAAACACCCGACCTGACGGCACCTGACAAACCGCCCGTGTCAGGTTCCGGCCCTTATGCAACAAGACTTTCAGCCCTGCCTGACGGCCTGTCGGAAACGCACATCAGGGACCCGCAAAAAACGTCAATCGCATCATAATCATGGAACAGCGCAAAAAAGGCTTTGAGAACGTCCGTCGCCTACGCACACGCGCCGAGCGCGGCAAGCCCCTCGGTTCCACGCCGCAAAAGCCAGTGGAAACACCCCGCAACGAACTGAGCGCCTCTCAGGGTGCCTACCTGCACTGGCTCGAAGGCCGTAAGCTCGCCGCCGAAACCGTCAATCACCGCCGCGCCGCGCTCGACCAGTTTTTCGCTTGGGCCGATGAGCGTGGCCTGCAAACCGCTTCCGAAGTCACCCTCGCCGCGCTTGAAAGCTTCCAGCGCTGGCTCGGCCGTTACCGCAAAAAGGACGGCAAGACACTCGGCAACCGCACGCTCCGCCAACGACTTTCGACCGTGCAGGACTACTTCCGCTGGCTCGTGCGTCATGGGCTGCTATGTGCCAATCCCGCCAGTGAACTGCTCCTGCCGCGCAAGGAACGCCGCCTGCCAGAACAAGCCCTGAGTCTTGCC